>JACQEL010000256.1 GCA_016200595.1 Deltaproteobacteria bacterium | reverse complement strand
TCACCTTTGTCGGACCGCGAGCGGAGATCCTCGAGATCTTCGGTGACAAGGGACAAGCGCGCGTATTAGCAGAGCGCTGTGGTGTGCCAGTGCTGCCAGGCACCTCGGGTCCGACCAGCCTTGAGCAGGCCCGTCAGTTTCTTGCGTCATTAGGCAAGGGTGGAGCGATGATGATCAAAGCCGTAGCCGGTGGTGGCGGCCGCGGGATGCGAGCGGTGTTTCGTCTCCAGGATATCGACGAGGCCTATGCCCGCTGTCAGTCAGAGGCATTGCCGGCCTTCGGCAACAGTGATGTGTATGTCGAGCAATTGCTCCCGCGTGCCAAGCACATTGAAGTCCAGATCATCGGCGATGGGTCCGGTATGGTCAGCCACCTCGGTGAGCGCGAATGCAGCCTCCAGCGACGGCATCAGAAGCTGGTTGAGGTCGCGCCGTGCCCTGGACTGCCACCAGGTCTACGCGCACGACTCACCGCGGCGGCGGTTCGTTTAGCCGAGGCGGTGCGCTACGAGAATATCGGAACCTGTGAATTTCTGCTTGACGCGACTGCCATAAGCGATGACGCGACGTATGCCTTTATCGAGGCCAACCCCAGGTTACAGGTCGAACATACTGTGACCGAGGAAGTAACTGGTGTGGACCTCGTCCAGCTCCAGCTGCAACTCGCGGCTGGGCGCTCGCTGGCGGAGCTAGGGTTGCGACAGTCTGAGGTACCAACGCCGCGCGGATTCGCGCTGCAGGTACGCATCAATATGGAGACTATGAGCGCGGATGGCACCGTGCGGCCTTCAGGAGGGACACTGACGGCGTTCGAGGTGCCCTCGGGTCCTGGCATCCGGGTCGATTCCTTCGGCTATGTCGGCTATCGCACCAGTCCGAGCTTTGATTCTCTCCTGGCCAAGCTCATCGGGCATACAACGTCGCCTGGCTTCTCTGAGGTGGTGGCGAAGACGTACCGGGCACTGTGTGAGTTCAAGATCGAGGGAGTAGCTACCAACATTACGTTTTTACAGAGCCTGCTCCAACATCCCGAGTTCGTGGCAGGGCATGGGTATACACGCTTTGTCGAGGATCACAGCGCAGCGCTCGTCACCCCTACGACGGTACCCCCTCGACGGCTCTTTTTTGATCAAGCTGTGGTATTGTCCCGTGCCGGTGCCAAAATCGATACGACTGATCCGCTGGCGGTGCTGGCCCACGGCAAGGCGGAAAGCAGTAGCGGACTGGCAGCTCCAGAAGTGACGAACTCGGCTGCGCCTGCACAGAGGTATGAAGTGGAAGGGCCGGAGAACACGGTAGCGATTGCCGCACCTCTGCAAGGCACTATCGTGAGTATCGACGTGCAGGAAGGTGACCTCGTGCGCAAAGGACAGCAACTCCTCATCATGGAGTCCATGAAGATGGAGCATGTCATCGAGGCCGAGATGAGCGGGGTCATACGCCAGCTTGTGGTAACCAAAGGTGACACCATCTTCGAGGGCTCTCCCCTTGCCTTCATCGAGGAAGTCGAGGGCGAGATTGCTGAAACAGCGGGAGAAGTGGAGGTGGATCTGGACCACATCCGCCCCGATCTTGGCGAAGTGATGGAGCGCCACGCTCTCACCCTTGACCCCGCCCGGCCTGAAGCCGTGGCCCGGCGTCGCAAGACCGGCCAGCGCACCGCGCGCGAGAACGTTACTGATCTGTGTGACCCCGACACGTTTTTCGAGTATGGCTCGCTGGTCATCGCTGCCCAGCGGCAACGACGCTCGCTTGAGGATCTGATCAAGAACACCCCGGCCGATGGCATGATTGCCGGGATCGGTCAGGTTAATGGGCAGCTTTTCGACGACTCCAAGGCTCGCTGCGTCGTCATGTCCTACGACTACACGGTACTGGCGGGCACGCAGGGTTTTAAGAACCACTACAAAAAGGACCGGATGTTCGAACTAGCCGAGCAGTGGCGTCTGCCGGTGGTGTTTTTCGCTGAGGGTGGTGGCGGTCGCCCCGGTGACACCGATTGGTCCTCTCCCTCGGGCCTCGACGTTATGGCTTTTCACTTCTGGGGCAGGCTCAGTGGCCTGGTGCCCCTGGTCGGCATTACCTCGGGTCGCTGCTTCGCCGGCAACGCCGTGATCCTGGGGTGTTGTGATGTCATCATCGCCACCCAGGGTTCGAATATCGGCATGGGCGGGCCGGCGATGATCGAGGGCGGCGGGCTTGGCATCTTCCGTCCGGAAGAGGTCGGGCCGATGTCGGTGCAAGTACCGAACGGCGTGGTGGATATTCCTGTGGCTGATGAGACTGAAGCCGTGCGGGCGGCCAAACAGTACCTCTCGTATTTCCAGGGACCACTCAGTGAGTGGCAGTGTGCCGACCAGAGATTGCTGCGCCGAGTCATTCCTGAGAATCGACTGCGAGTCTACGATATCCGCAAGGTCATCGAGACCATGGCCGACACCGGGTCGGTGTTGGAGATACGCCGACATTTTGGCCTCGGTATGCTCACTGCGTTCATCCGGATCGAGGGACGCCCAATCGGCGTCATCGCCAACAACCCGATGCACTTGGGCGGTGCCATCGACAGTGACGCGGCTGACAAGGCCACCAGGTTCATACAGCTGTGTGACGCCTTTGATATTCCGATCCTGTTCCTCTGTGACACCCCAGGAAACATGGTGGGCCCGGAAGTGGAGAAGACCGCCCTGGTGCGCCACTGTTGCCGCATGTTCGTGACCGGTTCGAGCGTGACCGTGCCGTTCTTCACCATTGTCTTACGTAAGGCCTACGGGTTAGGCGCTCAAGGGATGGCAGGCGGCAGCTTTAAGGCGCCGTTCTTCGCCGTCGCGTGGCCGACTGGCGAGTTCGGCGGGATGGGACTGGAGGGCGCGGTGAAGTTGGGCTTTCGCAAGGAACTTGAGGCGCTTGAAGACCCGGCGGAACGCAAGGCCCTATACGACAAGATGGTGGAAAAGATGTACCAGCACGGCAAGGCGCTGAGCACCGCCACCTACTTCGAGATCGACGACGTCATTGATCCGGCCGAGTCACGCCGTTGGATCGTCAGCGCGCTGCGCTCGGTGCCACCGCCCGTGCCCCGCACCGGCAAGAAGCGGCCGTGTATCGATACGTGGTAAACGATCCGGCTCCACTTAGGGCGATTTGCATGCAGATGCACCCTGGGAGCGCGACCATCTTGGTCGCTTTTCACAGCGGGCGAGACGCCCGCGCTCCCAGGAGAGGACTCATGCAAAAGACAAGGCCCTCACTTTAGGTGAGGGCCTCACTGTCTATTCCAAACCATAGACCTTCGCCGCGGTATCATGAATGATCTTGCGACGCTGCTCCTCGGGCAGATCACCGAAGCGCTTGGCCACGATTTCTTGCGAGCGTGGGAACGTCGCCGCGGTATGTGGATAGTCGGACGACCACATGATGTTGTCGGGACCATAGCGATGGAGCGAATCCACGAACACCGGGTCGGCGATGAACGTTGCATAGACCTGGCGCTTGATGTAATCGCTGGCCCGCGTTGGCAGCTTCAATCCACCCAGGGCGCCGAGCCGGTGCTGCACTGTGTCGAGCCGATACATGAAGTAGGCCATCCAGCCGACAT
This sequence comes from Deltaproteobacteria bacterium, assembly GCA_016200595.1. Taxonomy (GTDB): domain Bacteria; phylum Desulfobacterota; class Binatia; order Bin18; family Bin18; genus JACQEL01. The sequence continues at coordinate 2,713 of JACQEL010000256.1, read as the reverse complement.
CGTTTTCGGCAGAGACGATCTTGAGGCGCGGGAACTTCTCCAGCACCCCACCGAACACCAGCACGGAAATCGAGCGCTCGATCTGATGATGCAGATTGGCGAGAGAGAGCAGGAAATTGCGCCCGGCCTGGTTCGCGCCGGTGCCGCCGCGGGCGGTCAGGATATGTAACGAGAGCGGCATGTTGAGGTCCTGCGCGGCTGCCCAGAACGGTTCATAATCAGGATGGCTGTAGGGACGATCGTCGGGCGGCTCCGCCCAAATCATTGCCCCACGCATGCCCTTCTTAGCGATGCGCTGCAGTTCCTCAACCGCCGAGGGAATATCCTCCAGGGTGATAAGGCCCAGCGGGATGAGGCGCTTCAGGTCATAACTGCAATACTCTGTGGCCCAGTCATTGAATGCGCGGAAGCAAGCGAAACGCAATTCCGCGTTGTCCAACCCGAACAGCGGCATCCCCATCGAGGTATAGATCACCTCGGCCTGGACGCCGTCGCGGTCCTGATCGGCAATGCGATAGGCGGGATCCCACACGCTCTTAGGCGCCTGATCAAAGCCTTTCTTGCTGTGCTCGGGAAGGTCCTGCGAAGGCACGCCAGCACCAAAGAAGCCAGCAACTGACATTGGGACAATATTCTCGCACACGAACCACTCTCCCTCGCGGCCGTTGAGTCCCTTGACCGTGTGCGGTGCGTGATCACGGAACTTCTTGTCTATCCGCTCGGCCCACATTGCAGGTGGCTCGACGAAATGTGAGTCCGCTGAGATAAGTCTGTACTCTGCCATGCAACCGTCCTCCTTATAGTATTTACGCCGGGCTGTACGTGCCCTTCGCCGGGTCGCCCCTTGGGGTCGTAACCACAACGATAGAGCCGCAGCCCGCCATTGAGTGTTTTACGCTAGATTCGCTTCATTTTCTAGACAGCGGCTCAACCCTTATGACCCGAAGCGGCTTGGGGGTTAGGAGAATAGCGATGAATCTGCGGCTGAGTCAAAAGTCATAAATGTGATCGACGGTCACATTCTCTTGCGCCAAACTGGGAATCACCGCATGGAGCTGGCTCACGGTAACTGTTATCGCCACTCTTTTCTTATCCGGTTGGGTCAAGATCGGCCGCGCTAAAAGAATTTCTCCTTGCTGTGGCGTAGCTTGCCAAGCTGGCGGGGCAATCACTGTCATAAGTATTTGTTCGTTCCCGGCAATTTCTATGAACTGGACCCCTTTGTTCGCCAGTTCGGTCACAGCTTTAGTGAAGGGTTCATAACGGGGAAGGAAAAGCAGCTGGAAATTCGAGTTCAACCACTCAGCAGGGCGCACGCCTGCGTCGCTGCTATTACCCGCATTGCCAGTATTCCGAGCCAATGCCTAAATCACTTGATCCTCGGGATCATAGGCTGCTTGGCTGCTCTTTCTAATCAACCCTCCCCATACCGTCTTGAAGCCCAGTTCGAGCGTGAACCCGAAGGTTCGCTCCCAGCTTCTCAGCCGACTGCCCTCAGCAGGACCACTCTGTGCCCAAAACTCTCGGAGTTTTTGGGCGAAGGGAAACTCGTACCAGGGTGTGGCATGAATGAAGGCGGCGTATTCTTGGGCGCAGGTCTGGATATACCGATCCTCTGCCGTCTGCGGTTTCCCAGACTCTCCAGATGAAAGCCACTCAGTCACTCGGCCCAAAGTATTCTCATAGAGACCTTTGACACCATACTCAGCGGTGTAGCTCGCGCCGATGACCACGATCATGACGTGGTAGCCCCAGTTGAAGGAGGAAGAATTCCACGTCTGACCAAGGACCTTGAGGTAAATTTTCCAGAACTGAGCGATACTGCGGAAATAGGGAAATGCGCTGGGCCGCTGCTGCTGAATGAACGCGGCAAATTCATCAGCGCTGTAGACGATGTACCATTCTGGAAGCGTCAGATAGGTCTGGTCTTGGCTCCGCAGATAGTTTTTCCGGGCGCGGAGTTTTTTTTTACGTCCAGATCCTCCTCTTGCAGAGTACTGCCCGTCACCCGGGATTCTGCACGAACCGCCAGCCATTGAAGCCCGGCATTCTTCACCGGAACATAGTACCGGTCCCAAAGTTTATTTCGCAAACGGTACTCTGGATCTACGTTTCTCTTCAGCGCAAAGAATTCTTCGGCACGAGGATACGCCTGATGAAATTGCTCGTCAGTCGCATGGATTTGATACGGCAGGTAGTACGATCCACCCACTGAGAGCGCAGCGTCGATGAGTTCTCGGGTCCAGATGCCAACTTCAGTTTTTTCGTAGTCCCTGACCCCCTGTTTGTAGTACACCACAAACGCGAAGGATTCTTCTTTGGCCCAGGCCAGCAACGAGCCGGGGTCCTGCTTGGCGTGGCGGATTGAGACGTTGATGACATTGACGTGATAGCGGTTAAAGATCTCTGCCATTTCCGGGACGAACTCATCGAAGCGCGCGACCGGGACGAAATACTCCTGCAAGACATAGGTAGACTGCGAGCGTGAGAAAGGCTCCAACTCACGTGCATCGTAGCTGGCTTCATAATTGCGCCACTCGACGGGATTTCCTCTCAACCTGAGGGGGTCAAGGATGTGCGTGCGCAACTCCTTCCCGAAGGGCATCTCGGAAATCCAAAAGTACGCAAGCGCCTTTATCCAATAGTGATCCTCAATGGGAATGAGGCGCTCGGGAATCGTCACCGGTCGATCCGTGATCGACCAGGTGACCGC
>JACQEL010000030.1 GCA_016200595.1 Deltaproteobacteria bacterium | reverse complement strand
TTCCTGTGCAAGATTTCCGCAGCCGTCAGGAGGCTGATGCCGCCCTTGCTCAACACCTCCCAGACCTTGCCCTGCGGCAGTTCCTGCTCAAAAACTTAGAACGAGAGGCAACCGGCGGTTTCCACTGGCGGATCAATCTAGAAGCTCTCTACAAGCACTACCCAGAGATGCTCAAAAGCCTGGAGGGAGCTGGGCAGTTTCACCACCCTACCCTTTTTATCAAGGGGGGAAATTCTGCGTACATTCACCCCCAGGACCTGCCCACTATCAAGACAATTTTCTCGCAAGCGCAGATTGTGACTATCCCGCATACTGGCCACTGGGTTCATGCCGAAGCACCGCAGGAGTTCGCCAAGGTCGTCCTGAACTTTCTCGCCGACTAAATCGAACCACGGAAGATTCGTACACTCCGCCTTTGCACTGCTTGTGGAGAGGCGGCCCCGTGTGGCACTGGTGTCAACTGAAGAAAGTGTGAGCTCTATGCCCTGCGCCCGAGGTCCTTTCCCCCGTATGGGGAAGGTCAGGAAGAGGGGTGCACGGCTAGAGCATGGCCGACGGCCCCCTCACCCTGGCCCTCTCCCACAAGGGGAGAGGGAACTCCCACATGCAGAGCAGCCAGGTAGGCTGGGTTGAGCGGAGCAAAACCCAGCGCTGGAATTCGTGACACTCATTCCAGCCTACTGCGGCATCGTTGCGTGGTGCACTTTAGTTTAGCCGATCACTCCACCAGCCCTCAGTACCTGAATTTTTTCCCGGCTGAATCCTAACCTCTGGAGAATCTCTTCGGTATGTTGTCCTAGGGTAGGCGGCGGACTTTGCACTTGCGCGGCCGTATCAGAAAACCGCCACACCGGACCAATGGTTTTGAACGTGCCGGCAGTAGGATGCTCGATCTGCTGTACGACGTTCAGTTCCTGCACCTGCGGGTGAGCGAAGAGCGTAGCATAATCCATAAAGGGCACCGCGTCCCCGCTAAACTCATGGACTAATTGAATGACTTCTTCGCTCGTCATCTCCTTAAATGCCTGCTCCCAGATGGGCTTGACCTCGGCAGCGTAGCGGCCAATGCTGGTAGCCTCACGGCCAAATCCGGCGAAACGCGGATCGTTGATGTACTCTTCCAGTCCGAGAGAAATCATCAAGCGATCCCACTCCTCGCTGCTGCCACGACGCAACCCGAAGTACACCTGACCGTTTTTAGTTTTATAGCCAGAGTCTGGGGGTTTGGTGTAGTTGTCGAGGTGAAATCCGTACCAGTCGTCCGGGTCAGTCATCGACGTCCACATGATTCCACGCATATGGAGCAAGGTACCCAGCATGCTGACGGCCACTCGCTGCCCCTCACCGGTACGGGCACGGTGAAAGAGGGCTGCAGTGACCGCCTGTGAGGCAAAGATACCGGTATTCAGGCTCGCCACATCGGTACCCAACCGCACCGGCGGCTCGCCGATCCGCCCGAGAGAATTGGTATAGTCGGCCATCGCTTGGATCACCAACTCCGCTCCTGGCAGATGACGGAGCGGTCCTTCTTCACCAAAAGCACTGATGGAGCAATAGACCAACTTCGAGTTCAATTTCTGTAAGTCTTCATAGCCCAAGCCAAGTTTTTCAGCCTCGCCCGGGCCTAGGTCTTCGAGGAAAACGTCGGCCTGCGTGCTAAGTCGCCGTATAATGTCCTGGCCCTCCGGTTTGGATGTATCCAGAGCCAAACTTTTCTTGTTGCGATTGAGGCTGAGAAATACCGCGCTTTCCCCACCAATAAATGGCGGTCCCATAGGGCGAGCGGAATCTCCAGCAAGCGGCTCAATCTTGATGACCTCCGCACCGGCGTCAGCCAAGCGCATAGAGCCGAAGGGACCGCAGAGGCCTTGGGTCAGGTCGATAAGAGTAAAACCTGAGAGTGCACCTGACATGTTGTCCCCTACCTTTCAATAATCCCTAATTCTCGTAAGACCGCTTCGGTGTGCTCGCCCTTCAGCCCGCCTGCACGAATCGGTCCAGCTGGAGTCTTCTCGAACTTCCAGGGTAAGCCATCGACACTGAGAGTGCCCCAGTGTCGAGTATTTAGATTGACAATATGCTGATTCTGGACGACTTGAGGATGATGGCCTAACGCGTCGAAGTCCATGATCCGGCTGTTGGGTACCTGCTCTTTGGTGAGACGGATCACCCACCAAGCCGCGGGTTTGGCGCGAAAACGTTCTTCGAGAAGCGGTATCAACTCCGCACGATGCTCGACCCGTTTTGGGTTTGTCACAAAGCGCGGATCATTCACCAACTCTTCTAACTTGACGGCTCGGCAGAAGCGTGGCCACTGAGCTTCGCTCACCACGCCGACAGCGAGATATTTCTGGTCCTCACAGAGAAACGCTTGGTGCGGTACGGTGGTCGCCACAGCACTCCCCATCGGCTGGGGCTGCTCACCGGTGGCAAAATATTCCGCCAGCCGGCTGGTCTGCAGCGACAGCGCAGCGGCGAGCATCTCGATTTCAACTCTCTGGCCCTTCCCTGTACGTTCCCGTGCCAGCAGTGCCTGGAGGACCGCCTCGACGATCATCGTACTGGTATTGATATCGAGGTGCGCCAAGTGGCGGAACATTTCTCCTTGTGAGCCCGGCTGACCAGTGATGCTGCACCAGCCCGAGAAAGCCTGCACGGTAGGATCAACTCCAGCTTCCTTCGCCATCGGCCCGGTGCGGCCATACGCTGAGGCAGAAACGTACACGATCCGCGGATTGAGCTGCGAGACGACCTCGTACCCTAGCCCCAGCCGCTCCACTGCGCCGGGTCGCATATTTTGGAGGAAGACATCGCTCTTCTCGATAATCTTCAGAGCGATCGCCCGGTCCCCTTCCTGCTTGAGATCAAGGACGATGTGGCGTTTGTTGAAGTTGGCTGAGATATAAAGGACTGCGGTCCCTTTGATCGGCGGTGGAATGTAGTGTGACAGCTCACCTTCTGGCGCTTCGACCTTAATTACGTCCGCCCCCATCTCCCCGAGGAGCTTGGCAGCCCACGGGCCAACTGCGGCGATACTGAGATCAAAGATGCGAATGCCCTCAAGAATGCCAGGCATGGTGCCTCCTTACTTTGCTGAAGGGGCTCTCGCTCAGGCCTCACTCCAGTTTTGGCTGTCCCCTTCGGGCACCAAGGTAGGATAGAAGGGAGCGGTGTGTCAACCAGAAGGCCCCAAACAGCCTGTACATCACGGTTGTGTTGACATGCGACTCTGCTCCGACGTGAGGGCAGCAGAGTCGCGAGAGAACTGCTATGGAGAGAAAACGAGCACTGCTCCTGTCTCAGGCAGTAGGTGAGAAAGAGCCGCGGAGCACCTTGAGCACGGGATGCCGCGACAAGGGTGCAGCGAGGCCTGGCTACTCAATTTAGGCAAATCTGCCTCCATTACCCATTTTGCTTCTTTGCCATTGATCGCGAGTCCGCATGCGTCTTTCCCTGCGACTGCCCAGCGGCGGCTGCTCCTTGCGGCTTCTGGCCTCTAGTGGAACAGGCTCACTGATCTGATACCACCCAAGGCCAGAC
>JACQEL010000260.1 GCA_016200595.1 Deltaproteobacteria bacterium | reverse complement strand
GGGCCAGGTGCGTCGGCGCTTAATTGAACTCTGCCGTCCACGAATTTCTCGCGATAAGCCTTGCCCCGTTAGTGAACAGGAATTCGCTAACGCCGCGTGATCCCACTGATTCTCTCACTTCGCAAACCGGAAACTACAGATATAAAAGCTTAACCCCAATTCTCGACACTAGCAGAAATTCGTACTGACCGCCATTCGTCGCTTTCTCTCACTTGTCAGCTCGTACGAATCTGGCAGGCATCAAGGCCGCGAAATGTCCATGACAACGACGCGCAGCCGGTGCCGATCTTCTTCCGGGATGAGCGATTCGAGCACGCTCCTCAGTTCGTCCGCACTCGCTGGACGTTTGACGCCATTTGGAAGCTTCGGCATCATCCGGTCCTCTGCCTCCCCTGACCAGAGAACGAGATAGATACCGAGTCCGCCTGCCTTTGCATCCCGTGTGTATAGGCAATCAAGTTGGGTACGCCATGCTGTCCAAAGCTCGCGGTGGTAATGATGCTTGACCTCTATCGGCAAGAGTCGCTCGGTTCCCTGTAAAACCACGAGATCGCATTCCTTATCTGCAAACATATGCTGTTCCACCATGACGATAAGACCTTGAGCCTGCACCCTGTTCTGTAGATCATCTGCCAATAGTCCCGAGCACGCTTCTTCATGTTTCGGCGCGATGAAATCGTGCCCCTTCTCGTTCCAGTAGGCGCGGTATCTCTCTCTTTGTGTCCGTGTCAATTCGTGCGCGAGAACACCAAGGTGATCGACGATGAAGGCCAAGAGGTCACTTGGGGTGGCAGGAGCACGATTCCAAATAGCTTCTGCCACTTGCTCAGGCGACGCGAATGTAAAGCTAGATTCACGCTGCTGCTTTTCGTGCTGCGCCCTTTGATGTCTGATCAAGTCGCGGTAACTTGCCAAGCCGCCGTCATTCACCAATCGTTCAAGCTGAGCATCAACGTTTGGTGAGCTATCAGCGGCTAAAAGACCAATCTGGTTGGCGACAAATTCCGACACGTCCCACGGATTTTGGTCACCTCTCCACTCGTCGGGTGGATGGCCAACATTGGCAAATCGCCGCCCCACTGATGCGATGACTTCCGTGCGCTGTGCCGATGTAAGCCTCACAGATCCGCTCATTTGATGGCGGCTGCCCTTGATGACTTCAATGGCTTCCCAGAGAGCGGCATCTGGTGCAGACATTAAGGTTCTCCAGGGCTCCACATACTTGTTCGGATCAATCACGAAAAGGGCTGTGCTCCAGATAGCTCGCACTTCCACTGACAACTCGTTTCGAGCAAGTTCGGTCTTGCCGATTGCGAGGGCGCCCTTCTGATCATGACGCAGGAGAACTGATACGAGTTTGCTAACTGTGTCGTGATCCTCATTGATTCCGGTGTTAAGAACGTCGGCTGACAACGAGGCAAGGAATTGCTGAGAGCCGGGGTCGTGGCTGAGTTGATAAAATCCCGGTAGGTTTTTTTCCTTAACCGTCGTGGGAGAAAGCCACATTTCGGTGAGAACAGATCTCACCACGGCTGGATGCTGACAAGCTTCCTGGAGTATCCATCCCCACAGCGTTTCATTGTAGTCCGGCACATTGTTACTAATATTCAAGGCAGTGACTACTGCCGCGATACAATGCGGCAGTGCTTCCTTGGGCACGGTCATGCCCGCATTAACTCGCAAGAAGACCGACAAACTCAATAACGTGTGGGTGTAAGGAATACTGTTCGCGTGCCAGCTCTCAATCACCGATTCCTTTTTCGGGATGGTCGGATTTTCGGCGTACCGCATGAATCCCTCAACAAGAGCAGATGCGATCTCCTCATTTGTTACGCTGACAAGGCGATCACGCGCACCAAGAGCGTCTTTACTATTGTAAGAAAACCCTAGATAGACCCCGGCCGCCCATGCAAGTGCCTGCTCTTCGCGTCCTTCTCGAATGGTCGTGAGGCGTGGTGTCAAGTAGGCAACGTTCCGGGCGCGATTCACTGCATGTTTGTGGTGCTCCTTCTCACGCCTCTTCGATTCATCTTTCTGCCATTTTTCAATCTTGCAGCTCTTCCAATCTCCGAGCGCCATCGCGACGTCATGTCGGCGGTCCAACACATCAAAACCTGCCTCAGCAAGCGCGACAGATGCTCCCTCGCTCGGAAACCAGGCCAGATACATGCGGAAGAGGTCTGCTGCGTGTTCCGGATCGCTCTCCTTCTCGGCACCTGCCAAGAAGAATTCGCATTGGGGAACAGGCCACACCGTTGCTGGCAGCAGTTCCCAAAGGTCGTGGATAACAAAGAGCCGGAATGACCGTTCCTCGTTGGGCACGGCATTCGCGAGCGGTTCGAACACCTCTTCAAAGAGCGATGGCTCCTGTTCAAAGCGTGCTTTCAGAGACGCCAAAGTCCTCTCAGGATGACGGTCCCGACCGACGTGTACATTTCGAAGCCAACTGGCCAGTTGCACGGGTGTGATCGGTGCAGGGCTCTCAAGACGCCGTCTCAACCACTCATCGAAGAGTAACTGCAGCTCGAAACGATCCTCGCTCTCCGGCATCAACACCCGAAATGCGCCATCGAGAATCACGTCCAACTCGGTATCGGACGGCAGGGCGATTAGTGGATAGAAGCGGCCGAACGTGCTTCGTTCCTTCTTGGCAGAAGCAGCCTGTTCCAGGATCGAGCGCAACCGTAGAGGCAAGCTATCGAATGCTCGTGTCAGGCGGAGAAGATCCACTCGCACTTCAGGGGCGGTGAGGTCATCGGTTGCTTGGCCAAGCTCACAGTCGAGAGCCTCCAGCTGCACCCACTCGTTGTGAACTGATTTGGCGAAAGCCATTAGGGCCGTTGATCTCAGCCATGTGTTGTCGTGTTTTTCCAACACTATGCCTCGTATAATTGCATTTAGTCCGATGTTACCCGTGCTGTTTGCGATGGCTTCGAGTACAGCGATTTTCAGATGCACTCCGGTTGCCGGGTCTTGGAGGAGTTCGTGTATGATTTTGGCTGTATTTGGATTGGCGAGGTCATGGAACGAGCCGCGATCGTCCTCGTTCGTGAGAAACCATGGATCGCGAAGTTGCCGAAGGCTAGTCCAGATTGTGCACTGCGCGCTTGGTGATAACACGCTGGCGTCTCCGTACGCAGCGACTCCATAGGGGTCACGCTCAACGTAACCCTCTGCGAGATGACCAAGCTTGCACATCAACCAGGCGAAAAGGCCTCGGAGCGAGGAAACTGGTCTTCCATCAATCCCGCATATCAGCGCCATCACGCGATCAATTGGAAGACCATTTGCGATACGCTGACATAGGTCCTCTGCCGCCAAGAACTCTGCAATGGTGCGGTGGATCAGCTCGAACCGATCCACTGCCGAGGAAATAAAGAGCCGCCGTCTTAGGACAGCATCAAGATCGCTTCTGTTCTGATACGGCACGACTGGAAGCCTCACATAGCCATTGCCGTCCGCCGGCTCTGCGCGCGAAATGCCTACTGAGTTGGAAAGGAGCAGAGTGGAGGCGGCTGCGCTTGCAGCTTTCCGCAAATCGCGAGGATCAGGACTGGTCATGCCGCGTGGGATATGGTGAGCATTCGTCTCCTTAAGCAGTTCAGAGACACCTATCTCGTATGCCTCAAACTTGTTCCGAGGCTTCTTGTCAGTTCCCCAAGCCCGTGCCACGAGTTCAAGAGTTTGGGGGTTACCCAGCAGCTTTCCGAGCCCTGCTGATTCCGCCTCGTCCAGAAATACAGCCGGGTCCGGCACTATTTCCTGTACAGCATGCAGAATTTCATCACGCGAGAGTGGATAGAGTTCGAGAACCACGACGCGTCCGGATGCACTAGCGGTCTTGAGAACTTCCTGATCCACTGATCCGAACCAGTCCGCCGCTCTGCACGACAAGCGAAATTTCGGCTTGTTTAGAGCGCACAGCACTTTGGCAACTTCGGCACTGGCATCTTGCCCGCTTACAATCGTTCTGTATTCGTCGAGGGCATCAAGGAAAAGGACCTCATCTGCGACAACATGAGGATCAATCAGGAAATTTCGGACCGTCGTGTAATTCGCGTTGGCAATATTCTGAAAGAGGGTTGTCTTTCCCATTCCTGGATCGCCAAGGAGAATTATCGCGGCCTCGGTCTCGAATTCTGCAAACGTGCCGTCGCTTTCCCTGCCTTTACCGGTGCCGTCGTCTCTGACGCGCAACCGGCGTGACACTGTTCCGATCATCTTCCTTGTGTCTCCGTGTCAAAGATTGAAGGAATGCGCTCTGTCACTACTTTGTAGTGAGCCAGTTGCCGGACGAGATCAGGTTGTTCTTTGAGTTTTTTGACTGCTGTACGTGGAGAGAGACCGAGATTGCGGATCGCCTCTAGAATCATCAAGCGATGGGCAACTTCCGCCAAAATGACAACTGAAGTGATTCCCCGTAGATCACCGGCTTCCACTCTTTGTAGGAATGACGCACACGCCGAAGTCAGCGGAGCCTGCGTGAAGTGGTAAACGAAAATGTTCGCGTCAATAAAAACGCGTGCACCGGAAGGGAGGGTGGCAAGATCCTTAGGTGAGGACAGAGAATTCATCGCCTTCGGCGACCTCTTGGACTACCTCTGGCTCAAGCCCTTGCAGCAACCCTTGCGTTTCCTGAACAGCACTGTGACGGATGACCTTGAGCAGAACTTTCTCCTGGTTCTGCAGAGGCAAAGGCGTGAGCCTTCATGACGTGGGGCGTCGCCACCACGGATGAAAAAGGAGAAGTTGAAGGGTAAGCTCTCGTCGGTCCCGCGGACCAGAGGTCGAGTCGCCTTGGTGCCGCGAGCCCGT
>JACQEL010000259.1 GCA_016200595.1 Deltaproteobacteria bacterium | reverse complement strand
TGGCGGGTACGTCTTATCTCGTCCTCAAAATCCTCTACTTCGGCTAGGACAAACTCCCGACCACTCGGGGTTTTGATGAGAATGAGCCCTTCGCCAGCAAAGTCCAGTAATTCGTTGACCGTAGGGGTCGTAGAGGACAGATCAACTGTTTTCATAACGTGAACTCCTTGCCACGGATAAACAACTGATTGTGTTCTTTCCAGCCGACGGCTTTGACGCGCACGACCTGATCTTCTCGCTCAACATCATAAAACACACGATACTTTCCTACCTGCAACTCCCATGTCGCCAACGGAGTGGGCCGCAATTCTTTCCGATGGCGGGTTGGCGTCAAAGGTTCGTGCGGCAATTGTTGTTCGACAGCGTCGAGAATGGGATTTTGCTCATACGGCTTGAAGAAATCGAGATCTTCAAGAGCGCTCGCTGTAAATTCCACTTTGAACATCGCACGTTAACCGCCCTCGTCTCGGTAGTGGCTCATGCTTGGGCTACTTGTTACCGTACCATCTCTGCTTCTCATTGGGAATGCACCGTGGAACAAGATGCGCGGGCGCCCACTCGGTAGGTCAGGAGCCTCACGGCTCCTTTCCCCCCTCAGAACGCAGCGGGCTACTTTCGCAGCACTGCGCTCAAGCATGACCAACGCCCCGTGCAGGACGCGACGATGTAGTCGGGCTCTCTGGTGCCTAGTGACCCTGATGATGGCAAGTGGGATGGAGCAAGACCAGATTCGCCAAGTAATTGTGCTGGTGGTTTCCGTCCCGGTGAGGCAGTTCGACCTCGCCCTTGAGGTAGCGCTAGGGCTTGATGCTCTCCCACCCACGGAGGACTTGTTTGCCGGTGGCCGGATCAGTGAAGTGCCAACTCTCTCCCGGTTCGTGGGGAAAGTAGCGAGGGGAATAGAGTCAGGTCTTGTAGTAACACATAGCGAGGAAGGACAAAACTGAGGCAAGAGGACTCTAATGCAAGGAGAAAGACCTGACCCTATCTTTTCCCGGTCGGTGTCTCTTGGACCTCCAGTAGGAGATAAAAATGGTTTGGCATGAGGACATAGGCATAGAGAGAAAAAGGGTAACGCTCTCGGGTTGTGTGGAGGGCAGTGAGGAAAGCGTCATAATCGGCCGCGGTCAGATATACGGCTTGTCCGTTATTGCCACGAGCCATGAGGTGATAAAGTCCCCCTGGCGCATGGATGCGTGGGTGGCGCGGCATGAGTGAAGAGTAGCAAATTACACAACTTAGGCAAGTCTGACACTTTTACCCAATCCTGCCTCGTGAAATAAGTGTAGTGTGAATAATTGCCATACTGCTTCATTTTTACTTACGATCAAATGTTGTCAGGAAAATAACAAACATAAATAATCCCCAAGCAAGTAAATACCCTCGCCACAGAATATAATCTCCTTTGCTGATTTTTTCCAGTATTACCAGCAAACCTAGAGGCATCTTAAAGATCCTAATTATTATAAGAATATCTGCTAGGCCAACAAGGAGACCTAGAGTCACTATAAATGGATGCATGGAGAAATCTGACACATACATACTGAATATGCCACGGACTAACTCAATGATCTCCATTGGATACTCCTATATCTCAAGGGGGTAGCGCAACCCTATCCCGCAATCTTGGCGAACGGCTGAAAACAGACCAAAAAGCGCCCCTGATCCGAGCCAGAAAGAGTAGAAAAATCAACGCCCCATTTTTTGTGAACGGCTGAGAAGGGACATTTTCAGCCGTTCAGATCTTCCGGCAGCTTGTAACCGTTCACGACCTGGACTAATAGACTAATGAGATTAACGACCAGAAAAACCCCGTAAAATCAGGTTTTTGCAGAAACACTCCTGCGTGCAGTATGTATTTCGGTCCTCAAAACCTGTCGTCCACGCACCCCTCAGGCGTTGCGACGCCCATTTTTCGCGGACTTCCAAGGCTTATCCACTCCCTGAACGGTTACCGGAAGCTTCAAGGTTCTCCGCAGATCAATTCACCAAAAGTCTTTCTATTCTGTATTATTCTGGTTTTGCATACTTGCCCACAGAGTTCATTAAATTTCCTGCGGTCAAAAACGCGGGGAGGGGGATCTTCCAGCCAGCTCTCAGCCAATTGCGAAAACACGCCCTCCTTGGAGGAGTCACAACCTGGGTCTAGATCAAGACAATCCTGGAAAGCAGTTTGGTAAATACCATCACATTCTTCTTTGAACATTGCATAACCTGTTCCTTTTTTCCGTACTGGCTTACCACATTTTGCCGTAATCTCTTCACTGCAGCCGTAACCACCCGCGCCGCAATGGGCGGAGCCTAGAGTTCTTTCTACCTGATCAACGCACTTTAGATACGCTTGGAACGTCTGATACACTTTTAGATCTGCTCCCCGCGCAGCCGATATATGAAGGGTGATGAAGCCAACAAGCGAAATTGTAATGAGACGTTTCATAAGAGACTCCTCTAAATAGCTCCACACTCGACGGAAAGTGCTACGCCGCTTGTGGCAGAACATACACCGCGTCCTCAACCACAAACGAGTGGGAAAAATGGGGTCAGGTCTTGTAGTAACACATGACGAAGAAGGATGAAAACTGAAGCAAGGAGATTAGAAGTCTTAGGTGGAAGTCTTAGGGGACGTAGCAACTTTCTTCACATTTTTTTCCATCTCTGTAAGAACGTTAATAAGATTGCAACGTCCTCTATCCCACCTGTCGACCCCCACCATTCGGCCTGCAGTTCCTACCTGCTGCGCCAGCGCTCGCACGTCGTCCCCCAGGCCACAGCCGACGTCCAGCAGGCGATGACCTTCTCGAACTTGCAGTAGCTCGTAGGTTCGTTGTTTCATCCGCCGCACGGTTTCCAGGGTAGTGACCGTGTCCAGATAGGAAACAAACGCGCTCAGATCAGTTGTCTGATCGACTGCACCCCATCGTGTTACCGTGTATTCGTTCGCCATGCCTTTGCCTTTTGACGTCTAACGTGGGCGATCACTTGCCGCGGCCCATCCCTAACTGTTCACGTTTATCCAGATCCGCAAGCGGGCCGCGGTCGAGTGCAACGCCTTTGTTAGGCGGCCGTCTCCTGAGTGACTTCCCATCCGGGGAAAACTAACACTGCCGGATGACACTGTAAGGCGCGCGCCAGAATCTTGGCCCGCTCGACGCCCAGTCGCACGCGGTCATTCTCAATGGCAGAAAGAGTTGCCTGAGGAATGCCTGTCAGCTGCGCTAGTTCGTTTTGGCTATACCCCTGCAACTCGCGAAGAATACGGACGGATTCTCCTACCGATACCTCAATACGTTTGCGTGCTGGACGAAAAGTCTTCATCTTAGGGTCTCCGATAGTCATGGGAAGTGACATGCTCTACTTGAAACAAGGACTGCTTGGAGAACAGGCGGTAAATCACGCGGTACTGTAACCCGAGGCGAGAAGAGCGATACCCCTGCCATTCTCCCCGTAACGCTTCATCATGGAACCCTTTGATCAGTCTCAGCCCTGGGGGACCAGAGATCATGGCGAGGTCTTTCCATTTCTCGTAGCGTTTCAGAATTTCCTCTGGCACTGCATCAAGCTGTTTTTCCACGCGCTGATGCTCCTCAATCCGCCACATGCGGCAAGGTAGACATATCCAATATGGTATGTCAAGGAAGTCGCTTCAACGGCGAGATCAGAAGAAACACATCTTTGATGAATTGCGCAGCCTAACTTTGTGATAGACCGCATTTCCTGTCGCTATTAGCAGCAACATGTTGCCACTGATAGCGATAAGTTGCTAGATCTAGCAACCAGAGAATTCCTACATCTAGCGACATCAAGGTTCCTACATCTAGCAACACCGGGGTCCTACATCTAGCAACTTCCTTCGTCCCTGCTCCGTGCCGTCAACCCTAAGGCGACGGCGCGATCGTAACGCACCTCCACCCTGTCACTCGAACGCGCTGAGTCCGGTGATGTCACGCCCAATCGTCAGCCGGTGGATGTCTTCTGTGCCTTCGTAGGTATTCACCGTCTCCAGGTTCAGCATGTGGCGGATGATCGGGTACTCATCGGTGATGCCGTTGGCCCCCAGAATGTCCCGCGCCAGCCGCGCGATGTGCAAGGCGGTAGAGACGTTGTTCATTTTGGCCATGCTGACATGCTCAGGCCGCATCTTGCCGGCATCTTTGAGCTTGCCTAAACGGAAGGAGAGCAACTGCGCCTTAGTAATTTCCGTCAGCATCGACACCAGCTTGGCCTGTACCAGTTGATAGCCGCCGATTGGTTTGGAGAACATGATGCGATTCTTGGCATAATCCACCGCGCACTCATAACAGGCGATGGCCGCGCCGGTTGCGCCCCAGGCAATGCCGTAGCGCGCTTGCGTCAGACACATGAGCGGCGATTTGAGTCCACCGCTGCCCGGCAAGAGGTTCTCTTCGGGAATCCAGCAGTCCTCGAAGATCAATTCAGAAGTGACAGATGCACGAAAGCTAAACTTGCCTTCGATCTCATGCCGGGTGAAACCTTTGCGCTCTTTCTCCACCAGGAAGCCGCGGATAACGTCTTTACCGTCCTGCTCCAACTTGGCCCAGACCACGGCTACATCGGAAATAGAACCGTTAGTGATCCAACGCTTGGTGCCGTTCAGGACGAACCCACCTTTCTCTCTTTTGGCTCGGGTGATCATGCCTCCGGGATTGGAGCCAAAATCCGGCTCGGTGAGTCCGAAGCAGCCCACCGCTTCAGCCGAGGCCAGACGTGGCAGCCAGAAACTCTTTTGCGCCTCGGAGCCAAACGTATAAATCGGGTACATCACCAGCGATGATTGCACGCTGGCAAATGAGCGCAGCCCGCTATCCCCACGCTCAAGCTCCTGGCTCACTAAGCCGTAGGCGACGTTATTCAAACCAGCGCAACCGTACTGAGTAGGCAGAGTCATACCCAGGAACCCCAGCTGGCCGAGGCGAGGAATGAGATCCATGGGAAAGCTGCTTTCGCGGAAGCAGCGTTGCACGCGTGGCAGGAATTCTTCATCGACAAAGCGGCGCGCTACATCGCGCACCATGCGCTCTTCTTCGCTCAACAGTTCTTCAAGGTGATAGTAATCAACGTCCTGGGCCATGACTCACTCCTTTCTCGGAACGTAAAACGTAAGGAGTAAAACGTAAGAAGAAGGGCTGATTATTTTTTTACGTTTTACGTTTTATTCTTTATTGATCGTTACATTTTCTCTAAAATCCATGCGGTCGCCCCTCCCCGCGCGGATCAGAGACACCAGTGATTTGACCAGAAGCCAGGTCAACCTGGATCGCCTGCACATTGCCGAAAGGGGTGCGTCCGTCACCGGTATCTTCAACCAGCGTGACTTTGTAGCCCATCTGTTGGAGAGCTGGGACCAACCCTTCTGGCTGGTTTCCCTTTTGTACCTCGACTAACAATTCGTCAGGAACCCACTGGTGATGAATACGAGGCGCGAACATTCCCTCTGGGAGCGACAGATCGTACGCCAGCACGTTGAGCAGGATCTGTAAGGTGGCGCTGATGATCCGTGACCCCCCTGGACTGCCGGCGATCAGGATGACTTTGCCGTCGCGCGTGACAATAGTCGGACTCATGCTGCTGAGCGGAGTTTTGCGCGGCGCGATGGCATTGGCGTCGGTCTCGCCGAGTAAGCCGAAGGCGTTGGGATTATTGAGCTGAGCACTGAAGTCGTCCATTTCATCATTCAGCAGCACGCCGGTGCCGGGCACCATCACCCCGCTGCCAAAATAGAGATTGACAGTCTGAGTGGTGGCTACCGCGTTCCCCGCTTTATCGATGACCGAGAGATGCGTAGTGCTGGTGGATTCGACTTTACCGGGAGATGAGGCGGGGAGGGCTTCGCTCGGTGTGGCTTTGGCCAGATCAATCTTCGCGCGCAGGTCAGCGGCATAACTCTCAGACGCGAGCATGGCGGTCGGTACCTGCACGAAATCCGGGTCTCCCAGGTAGCGCGCCCGGTCACGAAACGCTAGACGCATGGTTTCGGCCAATAGGTGAATCGCCTTGGGCGTATGAAAGCCAAACTGTGGAAGCGGGAAACCAGAAAGGACGTTGAGCATCTGTAAGATCAGAACTCCACCGGAACTCGGCGGAGGCATGACGTGCACCTGGGCTCCGCGAAACGTGCCAGTAAGCGGCGGACGATACCGTACGCGGTAGCTATCGAGGTCTTCTTGAGCGATGAGGCCCCCTCGGGCTTGCACTTCCTTGACCAGCGCCTCAGCCACTTTGCCTTGATAAAACGCTTTCTTTCCTTGGCTGGCAATTTCACCTAGCGTCTTGGCGAGATCTTTCTGGATGAGCAGTTCTCCCTCGTGTAGAGGTCTGTCTTCGCGGAAGTAAATCGCGCGGGTGGTTGGAGAATCGCCAAGTAACTTTGCCCGGTAAGCAAGCGCTTGCGCCAGTTGTGGATAGATAGGAAAACCCTGGTCAGCCAAACGGATAGCTGGCGCTATAACTTCCTTTAGCGGCATGGTGCCGTACTTTTCTTGAATTTCCACCAGGCCAGCCACCAAACCAGGGACGGCCACGGCAAGTGGGCCGTTACGGCTAAGATCGGCCACCGCCTTGCCGTCCCGTACAAACATATCGCCAGTCGCTCGAATTGGCGCGCGCTCACGGCAATCGATCGCCAGGGTTTCTTTACTCTTGGCCAGATAGAGTAAGAAAAATCCACCACCGCCGATGCCGGTCGATTGTGGTCGGATCACGCTGATAGCGAACGAAGCCGCCACTGCGGCATCCACAGCATTGCCGCCGCGGCGCAACATCTCGATGCCCGCCTCACTCGCTTGATCGCCTGCGGTCACCACCATGCCCTGGCGACCAGTGGCTACGAAGGGGCCATACTTCGCCGGATCGGTCTGCTGTTCTGCCGTCGGTTGGGCGAGGGAAGTCTGGGGAAGCACCCCGGTAAAGACAGCCGCAAAGAAGAACAGGAGGAAAAAGGGAAGACGAAGCGCAGTTTTCTCTGGGTTTTTCTTGAGCACTCTTGTACAACCTCCTGTCCTTTGACTCCGCATTGTCTTGTCGCGAAGATGGTTGCGATAGTCTAAGGCGTTGTCATTTGCACATCAACCTGTATTGGGCACAAGAAAAGGCGAAAGAATGATTGACTTCAAAAACCCCGATTGTTACGGTGCCGGCAGGAGGAACCTATCATGGCCTCTGTCAATAAAGTGATTCTCGTCGGCAATTTAGGGAAAGACCCGGAGGTGCGTTTCACCCCCAGTGGACGGGCGGTGGCGAAGTTTCCGCTGGCTACGACTGACTCCTGGATGGACCAGGAAAGTGGACGGCAGGAACGCACCGAGTGGCATAATATCGTCGTGTGGGGCAAGCAGGCTGAGAACTGCGGCCAATACCTGGCTAAGGGCCGTCAGGTGTATATCGAAGGGGCCATCCGCTCGCGGAGTTACGACGACAAGGATGGCAACAAGCGCTACATTACCGAGGTCGTGGCTCAGCGTGTGCAGTTCCTCGGCAGCGGCGGTGGCGGTGGCGGTGGACGCGCTAGCCAGTCCGAGAGCGGTGGGTCAGCCGGAGGATTTGATGACTTCGGTGCCGGACCGGTGCCGGATGACGATATCCCGTTCTAGCTATATGTCTGGTACACCAAGATATGGATTGACCGCTCAGGCCGCAGCACATAGTGGCACCGCCGGCTCGGCGGTGCGCACCGGCCAGCGGCCGGTGCCACTGGAAAGGGCATTCCCAGCGATACCCCAGATCTTGGTGTGCTCCTCATATAGTTGCTACCTCCACTAACCCGTCTTTTATGACCGCTTTCCCGTTAGGGTTTTCTGTTTCGTAGGCATAGACCTTGAGACCACCGCGATCCGAGCGCGGCCAGATCGCGGTGGTAATCATCTGCCCTGGGAACACTGGACGAGAGAAGCGGGTGCGCAGCCGCTTAAGCCGGCGTGGATCTCGGTCACATAACTGGTCGATCATAACCTTCGAGGCGAAGGCCATAGTACACAGACCGTGCACGATAATGCCGGGCAGACCGGCCATCTTCGCCATGTTTTCATCAACATGAATTGGATTATGATCGCCAGACGCATGGGCATAGCGATAGGTCTGGTCCAGGTCGATTGATTGGGAGACGCGGAGGAGTGGCTCGCCCGAGGGTGGTTCTTCGCTTGGTTCGTCGTTACGCTTGTCCCTCTTGCCTTTGCCGCGAATGAAGGCGGTAAAAAGCAGCCGCTGCACTGGCTCTCCGCGCTGGTTGGTACAAGAGACTTCCAGCACCACTGATTCTCCGGTGGCCTTTGCCTCGATAGCAAGAATCTTGGCCGTGCTCGTGACGATATCTCCAGGAGCGACCGGGCGGGAGAAATACATATCCTGCTCGGCGTGCAGGAGACGCAGCAAATCAACCCCCAGGTCGCTGTCAGACATCACCATGATAATTGGCAGCCAGCTCATTACCACGCCAAACATCGGCGGGGCAATGATACCGCCCGGCCTGGTAGTATCGAAGAACCAGGGATTATCCTCGTTATAGGCGCGGGCGTACTGCATCGTTGCTTCCGCAGTGACACCGTAGTCTTGCGGCGGATATTGTTTTCCTATCAGGTTACGGTTCAGACTCATGCTATTTTCCTTAACGTTCCCAATACCCATCATCGACAAAGCTCACATACTTCCCCTTGCCGATAATAATGTGATCGAGTACACGTACGCCCATCACTTCACCGATTTCCCGTAGACGACGGGTAATGTGCAGGTCTTCTTGACTGGGCAACGGATCGCCGCTCGGATGGTTATGAATAAGGATGACCGCGGCAGCGGACTCGCGGATCACTGGATTGAACACTTCACGTGGATGCACCAGAGAAGAGGTAAGCGACCCCTCAGACACACGCACGTCTCTGATCTTTCGGTTCTTCGCATCCAGCAGCAGGACATGAAACTCTTCTTTCTTCAGACCGCCGAGCTGCTCGCGATAGTGATTAAAGATGTCGGCACTTGACTGAAACTGCTCTCCCCGCTTCATCTCTTCCTGGGCAAAGCGCTTGCCGATCTCCAGGGCAGCTTTGATCTGCGCCGCCTTAGCCGGGCCGATGCCTTTGAGCGTGCAGATCTCTTGCACACTTGCTTCCTCAAGTTTACGGAACGATTCTCCAAAGAGACTAAGCAACTCGCGGCCAAAATCGAGCGCGCTTTTGTGCGAACTCGCATCACCAACGCGCAAGATAATTGCCAGTAACTCGGCATTCGAGAGCGCGTCCGACCCTTTTTCGAGCAACTTCTCGCGTGGTCGGTCCGACTCCGGCCACTCCTTAATTGGCTGCGTCATGGCTCTGGCTCATACCACATTCGTTTACCCGGAGTCCAGCCGCGCTCTTTACAGTAGTTTTCACTTGCATGGGTTCTCTGCTGGGAGCGCGGGCGTCCCGCCCGCTGTGAAAAGCGACCAAGATGGTCGCGCTCCCAGCAGGGGAAAATTCTTTCTCACGCTTGAAAGGCCGCAATAATTTTTCGCCAGCGGGCCTCGTTCTGACCTGGACGGTCTGCATGGTAAAACATCACCCGGTCAAGCAGCCCCTCATACTTCGCCTTGAGCAGCCCAGGCACCTCATCAGGAGCACCGGTCACGGTAAACTCGGTCAGCATCTCGTCGGTGATTTCCTTGGCCATAGCTCCCCATTCACCCTTAGCCGCTTTCTCGCTCAACCGCAGGCAGACCTCTCCCCAACCGTGGATATCGAGTACCGGCTTGTAGGTACGGGTAGATGCGTAGAAAGCAATCTGCTGCCGTACCTTCTCGCGCATCTCGTCCATTTCTTTTTGACTGTCGCCCATGATGACGAACGCGGAGGTAGTCATGGTCATGTCTTTGCGGCTGCGACCGGCTTTCCTGGCGCCTTGCTCAATCTGCGGCAATACTGCTTCGCGCAAGTATTTCGCTGAGTGAAACGGATGGGCATGGAACCCCTCACACAACTCGCCGGCGAGCCGGCAGATGTAGGGATTCACGCCAGCAATGTAGATCGGGACGTGCGGGTGAGTGAGAGGTCCAGGACTAAAAGCCGGTGGCATCAGGGTGAACTGATAAAAATCACCGACGAAATTCAGCTGACTACCGTTCTGCCAGCAATCCCAGATGGCGCGTAAGGCGAGAATAATTTCCCGCAGTTTAGGACCTGGAGAACCCCACTTCACACTAAAGCGGCGCTCGTTGTGTCCTTTGACCTGGGTGCCTAACCCCAGAATAAAGCGGCCGTTGGAGGCTGCCTGCAGATCCCAAGCGGTATAGGCCAGCGACATCGGGCTACGGGGAAAGGCCAAAGCGATGGCTGTGCCGAGGGTGATCTTACTAGTTTTGGTGGCAGCGACCGCGAGCGGTAAAAATGGATCATGCTGGTTCTCGACACTCCACAAGCCGGTGAATCCCAGATCTTCAGCCGCGCGGGCCACCTCGGCGGCGTCAGTCAAGCTTCCTGCCTCGGCAAATGCACGAACTGTGAACATCAGGTCTAGTTGCATCGCTTCTCTCCTTCCTGGGTGCATAACAATTTCGTGGTAATTCAATCAGAGTTGCCTGTCACCCCGCCGTTCACCCTTCGACGGGCTCAGGGCGAACGGGGCTGGGGATTAACTGTGTTGGTAATTTTCCGTTCGTGCTGAGCTTGTCGAAGCACGCAGACAGGGAGCCACCAGCCTGCCAATATTTTGATATGCACCCCTCCTTCCTGGTTACAATGTCACGTAGCGCGATCTGTGATACGTTAGCGGCAACGGCACTTTCATGCTACCTATGGGAACCATGCTCCTGCGTGACCAGAACGCGCGCAGGCAAACCAAGGAACCCCTAGTCATGAGCAACCCTCGCGAAGCAGATCAGTACCCTTTCACGGTCCAACAACTAGAAGCGGTGTTTGCCCCGCTGATGGGAGACCGTTCGGTGCGCGTGCGCGAAGTTTTCTCGGGAAACATTAATACCATTGTCAGAGTAGACGTCGATGGCCAGAGCTATGGTTTGCGGGTACGGACCCAGGAACAGGTCTACCGTTACGAGCCGGATCTGGTCAAAGAGGCCTTCGTTGCCTGGCTGCTCACCTACGCCGAGAGCGTCAGAGATGATAGAGAGGTAGGGGCTGCCTTCTCAGTGATTTGCGCGGCGCGCTGTGGTGAAATCGCCAGTTCTCCTGGGGTGCTGCCGACGCTACGGTACTATGACTGGTCGAGATCCCGGCTGGCGCATCCGTATTGTCTATATCGCTGGGTAGAAGGCGTGCCTCTCTGGAGTTCACCGGAAGCGCGCTTGTACGCCCTGGCAGGGCAGCATTTAGCCACCATACATCAAGTGACTTTCTCGGCTTTCTACACGGATTTTCTCTCAGTAGGGAAACAGCCGGTCGGCTGGAAGAGTCGTTATCAGGGTGCGCTAGAAAAAGAAGTCACCGCGGCTCGTGGTCGCCTGCCTAGTTCGCTTATCGATATGCTCGGGCAACTTGCCATTCCTGACTCAGTGCCCTGCGCGCCGTGTCTGGTACACAATGATTTTTCGCCAGCGAACATCTTGGTGCGTGACCAGGAGATTGCGGCGGTGATTGATTGGGACAATGCCGTAATCGACGCGCCGCATCTGGACTTTGTCAAAATGAAGTATTGGACGGCGAAGAATGCCGGCGGCGAGCTTGCTCATCACTCTGCTTTATTTGCCGCCTTTGTTGAGGGCTATGGAACGGCTGGTCGAGGGCTCGTCGGCTCGGCGATATTTACTCTCTATGAAGTCCTGTGGCTGCTGCGGGTCTTCAACTTCGAACGGTCAAAGGAGGAACAGGACATAGCGCGGACCCCAGGATATCCCGCAGCGGCGATCTATGCAGAGTTCCTCCAAGAAGCGCTCGGGCGACTCACCCTCTTCCCACGACAGAAAAAGAGATAGCACCTAATAAGATTTGATGAACGAAATCGGTAATGAGACTTGCGGCCAGGTAATGGTAGAACAGGCTTCCAGCCTGTTCTGAGCACGGGCTGGAAGCCCGTGCCACCAGGAGCCTCGCTTACCTATCTTGTTCGTCAAATTTCATTAGCGATTTGCACCCGAGTACGCCCCAGGGTCATCAACGTCCGGAGCAGAATAACGGTGCGGCAGATTCTCCTGTGCAGTAGAGAAGTGTAGAGAAGCTGACCCCGCTGGTCTCTGACTGCGGGATGCGCGTATAATCGCTCGGACTATGGGGCTCGTCTATACCAACATCAGCTTATCAAATCCGCGAGATCCGCTGCTCAAAGCCATTGAGGTTGAGGCACTTGTTGAGACCGGCGCAACAACGCTGTGCATACCTGAGCATGTCGCCGTGCAGTTGCAATTGCCGGCCATCGAACAGCGTGAAGTCGTCACGGCTGATGCCAAGTCGCACCTCGTGTCGTACGTCGGACCAATCCAGGTGAAGTTTGAGAATCGCACCTGCTTTACCGGCGCGCTCGTGCTTGGGGATACTGTTCTCATGGGCGCAGTCCCGATGGAAGATATGGATCTGGTGGTCCACCCGAGCGAACAAAAGGTCACGGTCAATCCGAAGAGTCCCAATATTCCGTCGGCTATTGTGAAGTGAAAATCCTCACTCCTTGACAAGAAACACCATCTTCACTTTACAAACAGACGCTCATACCCTACATACGGCTTGAGCGCGATGATCTCGGTCTTCAGCACTCCGGCCTTCACCATCGGCAACGACTCAATCGCTTTGGTTACTTCCGCCAAGTCTGCCCCTTCGAGCATGCCAATGACGCCACGCACGTCAGTGCGCGAATGCAGTGAACGAATGAGGCCGGCAGCCTGGAGTTCCCAGGCTCTGAGCGACTCAGCTTTGAGCAGCGGGGCAACCTGGTCGTCCCGTGTGCCTTCGACGATCTGGGCAAGAAATAAGAATTGCATGATGTTTACTCCTCTCGTAGGGCAAGTTCGGCAGTAGGTTCTTTCCTACAGAGCAATTTGTAGTTGGATGCGTCCTGGGAGCGCGACCATCTTGGTCGCTCTTCAAAGCGGGCGGGACGCCCGCGCTCCCAGAAGAGGACTCATGCAAGTGAAAACCACTGTACGCGGCGTCCCTTTATTACCCCTATTCCTGAGGAAACCCCATCGTGGTGATCTGCTTGGGAGTTAACCGCAAGACCGTGCGCCGGTCCATGAGCGCAGTCTTGCGCCACTCGGCTAAGCTCTCGGCCTTCAGATAGTGCTCGGCTAGGCCACTGTAAAATGTTTTTGGATCACGGCCCTCCACTACTGAAAGCTTGCCATGTACGATCACCCACTTATACATGTTGGTAGGATCCACGACTGAGAAAACCGCGCGCGAGTCTTTCTGCATATTGCGGAACTTGTTGCGGTCGGTGGTCGTAGTGAAGAGCAGAGCGCCATTTTCATATTTGAACCACATGACGGTGACCTGAGGACTGCCGCTCGGGTTGAGGGTGACTAGCTGTGAAGCGAAAGGCTGCTGGAGAAACTCGGTGGCAGCCGGAGAAAAGGTAGTAGAGGTGACGGCCTGACGTGCTGAGCGCACAGCGGTTCCTTTCGCCGCGCCCTGGCTGGGAGTTTTCGCCTCATCAGCCCCCTCGCTGCGGACGGTCAAGGAAGCGATAAGAGAGGCAGTAAGAACAGTGATAAAAACAATTTTACGGTAGAGCATGAAGCTCCTCCTTTCTTTTCTGGCACTAACACTAGTTGTTGCCTGCGCTCTTCTTGAGACTCTCACGTCGAGCGAAATGTAGGGATAACATCTTTAGCAAAGCGATGCAGCAGTGCGCGGTCATACGGAGCGGGCAGAGAGATAATAAAGTGCTGTACCCCGGCATCGACCAGAGCTTGGATGCGACTGTGCACTTCCTCTGTGGTGCCATTAAGCTGAGGAGCAGGCAGAGAAATCGACCTCTCGACCTGCGCCGGGTCACGGCCGACTTTGCGGCAAATCGCATCAAACTTCGCGTTGATCTGCTTTGCCTCTTGGGGGTCGCCGTCACGGACGAAGAAGTTCCAAATATCGCCGTGGCGAGCGACGAGAGGTTGAATACGCTTAGGACCCATGCCTCCGATCAGAATTGGCGGGTGTGGCTTCTGCACGGTCTTCGGAGCAAAAGGGGCATCCTTGAGTTGATAATACTTGCCGGTGAAATTACTCCGCTCCTGCGTGAACAAGAGATTCACTACCTCTACCGCTTCGACGAGCTGTTTGGCTCTTCCGCCCGCGGTGGAAAAAGGTATCCCATAGGCAGTGTGTTCCAATGCAAACCACCCAGCTCCCATGCCGAGAATCAGCCGGCCGTTACTTACGTGATCCACCGTGGCGGCCATCTTCGCTAAGAGGGCGGGGTTACGGTAGGTGTTGCCAGTGACGAGCACACCGACCTTCACCTGCTTGGTCTGTGCCGCCAGCGCGGAGAGCAACGTCCAGCCTTCCAGGCACGGTCCATTGGCATCGGAGTAAATAGGGATGAAATGGTCAAAGACAAAAGCGGTATCAAAGCCTAACTCATCTATTTCTTGCCAGGTCTGCAGGAGGTCTTTATACGCCACATTTTGTGGATGGGTTTGCACGCCAAAGCGCACTTTCCTCGTGACAGCCGGAGCCGCCGCTACGGCTCTGGGTAGCGAGACCTGTCCTGCCATAGCTGCGGCCGCGGCCACCGTTCCCATGCTCTTGAGAAAACCCCTGCGCGACATTCCCTCTGTTGCCATGTCTCTCTCCTTTACACTTGCAGTGAACAGATTTCTCTGTCTCAGGAGTCAAGAGCTACTGCGTGCGTGCCTCAGCGATATAGCGGCGGGAAGCTGCAATCGCCGGTTCGCCTACAATTCCTGACACTGCCTCCAGCAGCGTATCCATCAACTCGTCGCTGCCCCCCACACGCAACATTGCTCGATAGTGAGTAGCGAGTTGCGGAGCAGCTTGAGCAATCAAGACTCCAATAACGATCGCTTCCCGTTCGAGCAGCACAAGTCCTGCGCGGCCAAAGACACGGCCAAAGTCATCATACCGCACCCAGTCGGCTAACTCGGGACTCAGGAGCATTATCTGCCGGGCAAACTCCTCCCTGCCTGGTCCTCCCACTCCAAGTTGTTGTTGCACTTGGGCGCCACGTTTTCCCCATTCCTCTACCGCATATTCGCGCCACGGCTCGGTGGGTTGTGGGTCTTTCCCTGCAGACCTCTCACGGATGTACTGCGGGTAGACCTTCTGGAAGCGGCTCATGGTGCTCAAAGTGCGTGGATAGCCGATGTAAGGTAGGAGATTCAACACTGCTTCGTACATTTGTAATGGACTGAGGCCAGCCTCTTTTCCTTGGGCAAAGAATTGCTCGGCCACCTCAAACTGCCCAGAGGCTCCTGCGGCGGCGATTTTGGCTAGCATGACAAGGGCAGGCCGAGTGGGTGCCAGCGTTTCCTGCGGCTGCGGCTCGGTTGCCTGTGCTGTGAGGAAGGGGACTCCGAGCACGCAGAAAAGAACTGCTGTCTGTGCCCAAAAGAGCGCTCGCGGTTTTCTCGTTGGTTGAGCTTTGTTCTGCATTACCTGCCTCCTGTTCGGTTTTGTTGCCATTGTTAGCGTTTCAGCCTCTTTTCTCAATCGTATGGCTCGGCTATGGTCAAGCTCCATAAGGCGACTATTCTACGCAGGATATCATGATGAAAACAATTCTCTCAGCTGGCGGGGAAGCGCTGACCATCGAATACACTCAGAGTGGGAATCAGTATGAGGTTGCCGTCAACGACCAGACTCGGACTATACAGCTGCTGTCTGTCAGTGACGAAGCCTTGACCTTGCTGGTTGAGGGAAAGCCGCTCCATGTCCATGTCGCCAGTGACGGTACGCGGACCTTGGTGGCGATTGCGGGACAGGTCTATGAATTTACCCAAGTACAAGAAAGGAAATCACAAACCCGGCAGCGTGAAGCGGGGAGGTTAGATCCACAGGTGCGTTCCCCCATGCCTGGGAAGATCCTGCAAGTACTAGTTGCTGAAGGCGCAACGGTCGAATCCGGGGAAGCCTTAGTGTTACTTGAGGCTATGAAGATGGAGAACACCCTCTCGGCCGAGGGTACCGCCCGGGTGAAGAAGGTCCACGTTACGCCTGGGGATTTGGTTGAACTGGGGCAGATTCTGGTAGAGCTAGAGTTTACTGAACCTGCCGTGGCCTAGTATTTCGTCAGTGTGAAAATCAGGGGTTGTCATTGCGAGCGCAGCGAAGCAATCTCTGTGAGGGAACCGCAAGTTAACGAGATTGCTTCGTCGCTCTGCTCCTCGCAATGACCCCGCAAAACCACCCGGACGGACTACTAGTCTCAGGTCAACTGAGCGCCGACACTTACTCCCGCCTGCTTAGCCAATTCTGCTGCAGCGACCTTGCCTTTCTCTCCTCTTGCTTTCGTCGCGACGATTACACCACCAGGAACAGCGACACTCAGGTTCTCTGCGCCGATCTCGACAATCTGTCCCGGAGATGCACTATGGGCATCGCGTCGCAGACGGCAGTCATAGAACCGTACCATCTTTCCCTGCCAGGTAGTGTGGGCGCCAGGCTGAGGGTCACAACCGCGGATCAAATTGTAGACCTCCTGGGCTGGCTTGGACCAGTCGATGCGCGCGTGTTCGTCGCCACAAGGCGGGTCGTAGTTCGCCTTGGCTTCATCCTGAACGATGCGAGGGGGGTTTCCGGCTTTGATCAAATTCACTGACTCGCCGATCGCCTCTACTCCTACAGGAAAGAGCTTGTTGAAGTACAGGGTTCCGGTGGTATCGTCCGGGTCAACCGCAACTTCCTTTTGCAGCAGGAGAGGACCAGTATCGATTCCCTCATCGACCCAGAAGAGTGTGACCCCGGTTTTGCTTTCCCCCTTCATCAAGGCCCAGTTGATCGCGCTGCGGCCGCGGTACTTCGGCAGGAGCGAGGGATGAAAACAGATACTGCCGAACCGTGGCACATTAAAGACCGAGGGCGGAACGATCTGCGTGACAAAAGCCAGGATTGCCAGATCAGCTTGCAAAGAGACGAACTGCTCTCGGACTTCCGCTCCTTTCAAACTTTTATGCTGCTGCACAGGAATACCAAGCTGCAAAGCTCGCTGTTTGACGGGATCGAACTTCCCTCCCGGAGCGTCGGGAGGACAGAAGACCGCCACTACCTCTTCCCCGTTGTTTACCAGTTTCTCTAGGGTCTTTTCCGCGAAAGCTGCTTGGCCGATCAGTATGATACGCATTGTTACCCTCCTTCATCACATCGCAAGCTTTATTGTTTGTCTGACTTCTTGAGAAACATTTCCTGCAACACCGTCCCGAGTACCTGACCCATACGCTTAGCCCGCTCCTCATCGGTAATCAAACTATTATTGATTTCAATCTCAAGGTAAACGATCCCGTGCTGTTGTCCATGCGTACGCGCGCTGAAGATGAGACCCTCATATCCTGAATACGGTTCGTTGTAGCGCACTGCAGAGCCGCTATAGGCTAACCGCTGACCAACCTCTTGCGCCAGATCCTCGTAGCGGTCGAACAAGATACCGAGATCGAACTGACGTTCGCTTTTTCCTAACACCGGTGTGAAGCTGTGGATACTCAGGAGGGTTAGATTCTCGCTGTCTCTGGTGTTGAACAGGTTATCGATCGCTTCATGATATGGCTGATAAAACCGCTCAATGCGGTTGTGACGTTCTTCAACGGACAGGTCGTGATTGAATGGCACTTGAGTGCCGTCACTTTCGGGAACAATAAGGTCATGATCAGCGAGGTCACGATTACAATCAATCAATAAGCGCGAATACCTGGAGCATATGGCCGGAGCATCAAGGACTTGGGCCAGCGCTTGCACGACTGCGCGGGCGCCAATGTCCCACCCAATATGACGGCGAATTTCTTCGCGGCTGATGCCAAGCCCCTGGTACTCTTCCGGGACGTCATAAGACGCGTGCTCACAGGTGAGCACGAGCGAAGAGCGCCCCGCCGGGTTGATGAGCTCAAAAGATTTTTGCTGCGCCATGCCTTTCCCTTACTGAAGAGCGAAAAGACTTGCAAGTCTAAGCAAACTTTTGGGTGCATATCAGAATTCTGGCCGGGCATGTGACCACCTGTCACCGTGCTTCGACAGGCTCAGCACGAACGGCAAATCTTCAACACGTTCACCTCTGGCCCCGTTCGCCCTGAGCGCGTCGAAGGGTGAACGGCAGAGTTTCCTCTAGCGGGGACTGAATGACC
>JACQEL010000258.1 GCA_016200595.1 Deltaproteobacteria bacterium | reverse complement strand
GCGGCGTGCCAATATAGTCATCCATCCAAGCCGCGGTGACAAACGTGGGTCCCTTCTGAGGATGCTTGGGGGGTTCCGGGGGCAGGTCCCCGCCCATGGGCACGCCCCTCTGGTAGCCCTTCTCGACGAAATTGGTCTCGCAGTCTTTCTTCTTAAAATTCCAGCCGCCGAAGAAGCGCACGATGGGCCGCGTGCCACTGGTACCGTAGGTCTCCTTTCCCCCTTCGACAGGCTCAGGGCGAACGGGGCTAGGGGGTGAATACGTTGTAGATTTTCCGTTCGTGCTGAGCTTGTCGAAGCACGATGACGGTGGGTTACGCGCCGAGCCAGAATTCTGATATGCACCCACCGGTCTCCTCTGCAGGGGAAGATCGGTATCGCGAGAGCCACAACTACCAGTTCGCTCTTGCACTCGTAGTTCACCGCGAGTACAGGGGAAGGGAAGATCCAGTCTCGCAAAGGAGGGAAGCTTATGAAATTCACAGGTCAAGTCGCGATTGTGACGGGCGGCGGTTCAGGCCAGGGGAGGGCAACGGCGCTGCTCTTTGCCCAGGAAGGGGCGAAAGTGATTGTCGGAGACCTCAACGACAAAGGCGCCGCCGAAACTGCCCACTTGATCAATCGCCAAGAGGGCGGGCAAGCAACCGCGGTGAAGGTGAATGTCACTAAGGCCGATGAGGTCCAGGGCCTGATTGACACCGCCCTCGCCCATTACGGCAGGGTGGATATTCTCATCAACAACGCGGGCGCGACTCTGTTCAAAGGTATTGAGGAGACCAGCGAAGCAGAGTGGGATCGCATTCTCGATACCAACCTGAAAGGCGTTTTTCTCGGCTGTAAGTCGGCGATTCCCGCCATGCGCCGTAGCGGCGGTGGCAGCATCGTCAACATCGCCTCGGTCGCTGGACTGATCGGCATGCCGCAGCACTTTGCGTATTGCGCTGCCAAGGCCGGCGTGATTCACTTGACGAAATCTTTGGCGCTCGATCATGGGAATGAGAATATTCGGATCAACTGCATTTGCCCGGGTGGAGTCCTGACGCCGATGCTTGGCGAGGTCATTGACGTTCATAATCCGGCGCAGATTGAGCGGGTCGGCAAGCAGCACGCTCTCGGGCGTATTGCGGACCCGGAAGAGATTGCCCGGGTCAGTCTTTTTCTCTGTTCTCCCGATGCGTCATTTATGACTGGAGCGGCAGTGACGGTGGACGGCGGCATTGCCGCTGGCCGGATGGGGCATATACATTCACGTTAGCGCGAAGACATCGGTCACTGGGCATGACCAAGGGAAAAGAGGTACTCCGAACCCCAGGGAGAGCCATCCCGGACAGTGTAGCGGTTCCTTCACTGGCTCTGGTACATGGGCGATGAATTCTCCTTTCCTCCGATTCGTCTTTTTTATAGATAAACTTTCGCTTGCGCAATTTAAGAGGTATTCTGTGCTATGTCGTCTTGTTCTTCTCACTTTTGTCTGTTTTCTGGCCCAGTGCTCCCCCATCCCTCCTCCCCAACAAATCCCGTCTGAGCCGCAAGCGCGGGAGGCTACCCAGATACCGGCCATCACCCCCCAAGAGGAACTCGACCTCTTTAATGCCTTCCTCGATCGAGCCTGAATAGATGGCTGGCGATTCCACCTGTCCTATACGGAAGCGACGCTTTTACGTGGCGGTGCGCCTCTTGACCGCAGGCCAGAGTGTGCTAGGGGAACGACAGACCAGGGACTGCAGATAGGATGGGGTAGGGGAGGAGCAGCCGCTTGGTGAAATGAGAGTAACGTCAATGTCAACCGCAATTCGACAAAGGAGGAGAGAGTCATGGCAAAAGACTTCACTATTTGTTTAGGAACTATTGGCGCGGGAGTGTGGTACAGTCCCGATGGTGGGGAAAAATGGCGGCGCAGCAAAATGAATCTCCCCTTCCATGCTGAGCCGGGCGAAATCCAGATTCGCTCGCTCGCCGTTTCTCCGCACGATCCGCAGGTTATTTTTGCCGGCTCCGAAGTCGGCCTCTATCGCAGTGAGGATAGGGGCGCGACCTGGAACCTGATGGAGGCACCGACGGATGGTCAGCAAATCTGGTCGGTCGCTGTCCACCCGACCGACCCTGATACTATTTTTGCCGGCACTAAACCCCCGGCGGTGTTCCGTTCTAAGGATGGCGGTCGGCAGTGGGAAAAGTTGTCCATCGATATTGCTCCCCAGTGCTTTGCCGGTGCCCCGAAAGTCACGAACATTGTGGTTGACCCGCAAGATCCCCGGACGATCTGGGTGGGAGTAGAGATCGACGGCGTTTTCTGCAGCCGGGATGGGGGCGATACCTGGACGCGTCTTCCTCCGCTCGGAGATAGTTTCCTCAACCAAGATGTCCACGGGCTCGCGATTAGTACAGGTCAGCCCAGGAAAATCCTCGCGACCACCCCGGATGGCATCTGGGCCAGCACGAACGAGGGGGAGAGTTGGGCGTTGCATGGTTTTCCCCGCTTTTACGAGAAGGATCGCATCTCCTACTGCCGCGGGGTGGCCCTGAAGCCGGATAATCCGGATGTTATCTTTGTCGGCAACGGGGACTTCATTCCAGGAAAAACGGGAGCGATCCAGCGTTCCACCGATGGTGGGAAAACCTGGGAAGCCGCGCGTCTCCCGGTCGAGCCGAATTCGACGATCTATTGGTTTGCGACGCACCCCGCCGACCCGAACGTCATTGTGGCCAACAGCCTCAACGGCTATGTCTACACCAGTAGTGATGGTGGCGACTCGTGGAATAAAGTGAAGCAGGAGTTCGGTGAGATCCGCGCGCTTGCCTGGGTGCCGAATTGAGAATCTCGGATAACACTCCGGAGACCGCCAACGTGAACGATCCGCACGAGAAAGAGCACGCTCCTCACTCTCCGGAGCCGGAAACGCCGCGGCGTTTAACTGCTGCCCAGAACAAGGTCCACGAGATCCGGGCCAAAGCGATCGAGTCTCTTCTGGCCGAGAAGGGGCTCGTAACTCCTGATCGCCTTGATGCAGTGATCAACGCTTACGAGAACGACCTCGGTCCTTTGAATGGGGCCAAAGTCGTGGCCCGTGCCTGGGTTGATCCGGCGTACAAGGAACGCCTCCTCAAGGATGGTACCGCAGCCATTGCCGAACTGGGCTTTGGTGGCTTACCGGGTGAACGGTTAGTCGTGGTAGAGAATACCGGAGAGGTTCACAACGTGATCGTCTGTCGGCTTTGCTCGTGCTATCCCTGGCCAGTCTTAGGTCTGCCTCCTTTCTGGTATAAAAGTCTAGCCTACCGCTCTCGCGTGGCTGGTAACCCGCGTGGGGTTCTGCGTGAGTTTGGCCTTGAGCTTGACGCCTCGGTAGAAATCTTCGTGTGGAACAGCAGCGCTGAAACTCGCTTCATGGTCTTGCCTGAACGTCCTCCTGGCACTGAGCAACTGAGCGAAGACGAACT
>JACQEL010000245.1 GCA_016200595.1 Deltaproteobacteria bacterium | reverse complement strand
CTTTCTCCCGCGAGCGCTCATCGAGATCGGCGATGTCCCCCTCGTAACCAATAGCCATTACCACGATCGGCTGTTCATCATCAGGAATGTCCAGAGCAGTTCGTACGGGGCCTTGTTCCCAGCCGGCCATTTGATGGCATCGTAGCCCCATATGCTCAGCTTGTAGCACCAGGCTCATCGCAGCCTGGCCACAGTCATAGAGAAAATAAGGAATACCGTTATCATGCCGCACATCGTCAGCCTCGACGCGCGAGACGATGACTGCCAGAATCGGCGCCTGCACCGCCCAGCGACGGTTTCCCGTCATCAGTCCTTCGTGCATTTGTTCGCGCACCAGCGGGTCGGTGACCAGCACGATCCGCCAAGGTTGCTTGTTGTAAGACGAGGGCGCCCAGCGGAACGCCTCCAGCAAAAGCTGAATTTTCTCTTCTTCCACTGGCCGCGACTGAAACGCCCGCGGACTCTTACGATTGGCAATTGCCGGTAACAAATCCACTGTCTTCTCCGCCGAAGTTAAAGAAAAAATTAAGAGTGAAGGACGAATATATCCTCTTTTTCACTCATCACTCATCACTCATCACTTTTCACTCTTCACTCTTCACTGCTCCGCCTACCCTACCCGGACCAGCATTCCGGATTCGGCCATGAGCGGTTCTTGCAACCAACGGAGTGTCCGTGCCCACGTCACCAGAGTGTCAGGAAAACTAGCAGTTAAGAAGTTGGTGAAGTGTTGCTCCGCGCGCCGGGCACTCATCCGATCGGGGTGAGGATTGATGAGTTCCGCAGCCGTAAATAGTTC
Source organism: Deltaproteobacteria bacterium (assembly GCA_016200595.1). Taxonomy (GTDB): domain Bacteria; phylum Desulfobacterota; class Binatia; order Bin18; family Bin18; genus JACQEL01. Next base: position 1,852 of record JACQEL010000245.1, on the reverse strand, counting down.
GTCAATGGTGGCGGCATCGAGTTGCACATCGAGTCGCACCCGGCCAAGCGGGTCTCCAGCCACAGACAAACATATTTCAAAAGCACCTTTAAAGTATGAACGCGCATCCTCCTCGCGCGGCCAGAACGAGAAAGCAACGATCACATTCGGTTCTTCCAAGTAAAGCGCCGCCAGCACGACTCCATCGTGCGTGAACATCTTCACACGCCACGACACTTCGGCCAGCGCAATGCCAAACGGCTGAATCCGTCGATCAAACACCTCCTGTGGAACCTCGACTTCGAGCATCGTTCCCATGGGCCCATCCTCCACACACCTCCGCCTCCGCTCCACGTGTGAGCCTGAGGGTTAACCTTCCGCCACAACCACCAACCACCTGCCATCCGACCACCACCGAACCGCTACCGTTCTCTTGCTTCCTCCCACCCTTAATCATGGTCTAGTCCACGCTTAGAAATGATCTCGCGCATGATCTCCGAGGTACCACCACCGATCGGGCTCAGACGAATGTCCCGGAAAAATCGCTCAATCGGGAATTCCTCAATGTAGCCATAGCCGCCGTGCAGTTGCAGGCAGTGATAGGCAATACGGTTGGCTACTTCCGAGGCGAAGAGCTTGGCCATCGACACTTCTGTACCACAGTCTACGCCGCGGTTGAGTACATCAGCCGCATAATAGGTCAATTGCCGGGCCGCTTCCAACTCGGTGGCAAGATCGGCCAAGCGATGCGCGATAACCTGATGATCGAAGAGCCGCTCACCAAATGTCCGGCGTTCACGCGTGTAACGCAGAGTGTCTTCCAAGGCTTGCTGCGCCGCACCGACTGCCATACTCGCCGCGATCAACCGCTCATCCTGGAAGTTACCCATGATGTAATAGAAGCCCTTACCCTCTTCGCCAATCAGGTTCTGGCGTGGGATACGTACGTCCTCGAAGACCAATTCGCCAGTATCAGAGCTATGATTGCCAAGCTTCTGCAGCTTTTTCGCCAGCCGGAAGCCCGGGGTGTCGCGCTCGACAATGAACATCGAAATACCTTTGTGTCCTTTGTCTTTTTGCGTTTTAGCGGCAACACAGAACACATCGGCATGGACCGCATTGGTGATGAAAATCTTAGCCCCGTTCAATAGGTACGAATCGCCATCGCGGATCGCCGTCGTCTGAATGCCGGCCACATCTGACCCAGCCGCCGGCTCGGAGACGCCGATCGCACAGACCTTCTCACCGGTAATCATCGGTACCAAATACTGCTGTCGTTGCTCTTCGGTCCCATAGCGGGCAATGTGGGTTGACGACATGTCGGTGTGAACCAGCACGCTCATAGGCAAGCCCATGGCCCGACACCGGCACATCTCCTCACAGAAAGCGACGGTCATCCAAATATCGCCGTTGCTCCCGCCATACTTTTCCGGATAACGAATGCCGAGGAAACCCAACTCGCCCATCCGCCGGTAGAGTGACTTGGGAAATAGTCCTTCCTGTTCCCATTGATCAATATGAGGAGAGATTTCCTTGTTCACGAAATTCCGCACCTGCTCGCGGAAGATCTCGTGTTCTTCGGAAAAGAAGCGAGATGGGGCAGTCAACGCGGCCAATGGCGACCTCCTATTTTTCCGTCACGAACAGTAGACGGCGAACACTAACTGGTCAAGGGAGTCTAGAGCCAATACAAGTTGCCAACAAGTCTCAAGCAAGTCACGAACCAGTCCGAAAAAGTCTAAAGTCGCTTAAACTACGCCGTGACTTGTACGGACTTGCCTTCAACTTGCTTTAACTCCCGACTAAACAATTTGGCTCATGTTCAGAATTTGTGCTCCTCTTGTATGGAGTGCGGGAGCCGTGCTCCCGCTTT
>JACQEL010000244.1 GCA_016200595.1 Deltaproteobacteria bacterium | reverse complement strand
TCCACCGCAGGGACACGGCAATACTGTCCGGCATAAATTTGCTCCCCTCGGCTCCCAGCTCTAGGCTCCGCCGGCGCAGCTGTGGAGTGCGCCGGCCTGGACGGCGCTTTGGCTCCCAGGCACCAGCCGTTACCGGGCATGGAGCGCTGCGCAGCCAAAGCGGGAGCGGTGCTCCCGCACTCCAAAGGGCAAAGCCCCAATCCTGGGCTTCCGCCAGGAAAATTTCCCGGACAGTATAGGGGACACGGTGGAGTAGAGCCAGGACAACGAGCAAAAGGCGGCCGCATTGTCATTGATCTTGCGTCAGCGGGTAGGGGCGAAGCATTTGCGGATCAGGCTCCCCACGGCGTTGGTCTATAGGGGGCAAATGCTTCGCCCCTACGGTGGACAGGCGCTAGGGTCGTGTGTACCAATCTCATGCCGCCTGGTTTAGAATGAAGCTGAAGACTACGACCGTTCGCATACCGGCGAGACAAATATACTTTGTGCGGCCAGCTAGGCATCCTTGCACGTCTTATCCTTGTCGCAGGCTCACGATCCAGTTATAGATTGCGCCCACAGCCCAGCCGACCATGCCCCCGATCAGGGCCCCATAGAAGAGCCCCACCACGCTTCCTTTCCAGGTTACTGAGTACCCCACGAAATACTGCCCTAAGAGTTGCAGATGCTCCCCGACACGCGGCCCACCTTGGATAAGCAACCAGGCGGTTATCACGAATAGTCCTATCCCGCCAATCAGTGCGCTCGTCAAAGCGAGCACGCCAGTCTGGATGCGAGCCACTACCCGGGTCATCTCGTCAGTTTCAGAGTGTGTTCTCGCCATAGGTCCCTCGGCCGCCCGGAAATGGGCTTATACTTTGTCAAGGAGATCACGGCGTGCCCGAGCTTCAGCTCGTCGCTGCACGAGCGTCACATACGCCGCTAGTCCCCAGTTTCTCAGCCAGGCTCCTAAGGAGCCAAGGGTGAATCCCCCAACCCCTACCTCAACCAAGCCAATTATCGCCCCACTCCACGTCACTTCGAATCCCGGTACATAATAGCGCAACAAGGCCAGGTTCGGCCCAATCTCACGCCCGCCCTTCAGCAGCAGCACGGCAGTCATCAAGAAGAGTCCTATGCCGCTGACCACGCCTACCGCCACGCCGAACGCCACTGGATCTAACTTGGCAAACGCGGCAGCAATGATCTCGTCAGACGCGCGAGGCTGCTTGCTTGCCATCACTGGCAGTTGTACGGGCACAAGCCGACCGCCGGCCTTCTCCTCTGCCACCCGGCCTTCTTCCTGGTACTCCGGCTCAGTGTTGACCGACCAGACGTCGTAGCGTTCGCCGACAAGGTTGCGCGCCGCGTACACGCCGGTCAGCATCGAGTGATCCTGATTATTATACCGGTGCAGGCCGTTGCGGCCGATGGTCTGGAAATTCGCCAGGCTCTCCAGATAGTGGCGCACAGTCGCCACGCTGTGGTGGTAGTCCTGGTCGTAAACTGGATACGCTTTCTGCATGCGCACCACCGTCCCATCTTCCACTTCGCCGGGCTCAATCAAGCCGAGCCGCGTGCACTCTTGGATGCCCATTTCAATCAACCGCTGCTGTGGCCAGGTCCATTCCTCATCCTTGTCCCACAGGAAATACTCCAAGCCAAGCGAAGTCCGCGAGGGATCGGGCACCATGTCGGGACTCCAGTTCTTGTAATTTTGGATGCGTCCCATCTTCACTTCGGGTGAATGGATATAGATCCAATTATCAGGAAAGACCGTTGCCCGCTTCACCACCAAGACCACGGTGAGATAATCCCGGTAGCGGAGACGGTCCGCGGCTTGGATGACTGCCGCGGGCGGCGGCGGATCAAAGGTGTGCATGAGGTCCTGGAGCGGCATGGTGGAGATAAAGTGTTCCCCATCATACTCAACCCGCTCGCCGGCCGTCGTCCGTCCAGAGATCACTTCGACTCGTCCCTGGCGGTGGCGTATACGATCAATACGGACCCCGGGGAGCGTCACCGAGCCACGCCCCACCAGTAACTCTTCACAGCGTTCCCACATCATGCCCGGTCCGTAGCGCGGGTAGTGGAACGCGTCGATGAGCGTCGTAATGACGCGCCCGTACTTGGCCCGCTGCGCGCCAAACACCGCGCTGCGCAGCGCTTCGCTGAGCGACAGATTCTTGATGCGTTGCACGGCCCAATCCGCGGAAATCTCCGCGCAGGGGATGCCCCACACTTTTTCCGTGTAGGTCTTGAAGAAAATCCGGTACAGGCGATCCCCAAAGCGGTTGGACACCCACTGCTCGAAGTTCGTCTCCTCTTTGCCGGGCAGGAGCCGCGCCTTGGTGTAGCTCAAGCCGACGAGAAACGCTTCTACCGGTCCCAAACCGGCCAGGGCATTGAGCGCCTTCAGCGGGTACGCGAAAAAGTGTCCGCCATAGTGAATGCGTGAGAGTCGCGGCCGGACGAGGAAGTCCTCCCCAAGGATCTCGTGCCACAGTTCATTGATGAGCGGCACTTTAGAGAAGAAGCGGTGACCACCAATATCGAAGCGATAGCCACGATAGTTGACAGTCCGCGCCAGCCCCCCGACTTGCCCATCAGCTTCGAGGACAACGGACTGCAGTCCAAGCTTGGTCAGCTCATACGCTGCCGTGAGTCCGGCTGGGCCAGCGCCGATGATGAGGACTGGGGAATGGGGCATCGTCATTACCTCAGGTATTTCCCTGAGGAAGACGGTCCGCCCACCACTGCTCCCGCCTTCGTGTTGAGGGGGCTCTGGCTACGGCACATAGCAAACACAACGCCAATGGCGAAGGCGAGGCCACTGTAGAAATAGTATAACCAGTGCCACGGAACCGTTCGGACCGCGAACCACAGCCCACGTTTGCGCCAGAAGAATCGGTAAAGAGGCGCGTTGAGGGCCAAGAGCAAGAAGACGATCATCCCAGCGGCGACGAACGCTCCGGGCCACCACCCTCCGCTCACTCCAGCCACGAGAAGTCCATAGGTCAGTCCCGCACTGAGGCGACTGGAGAGTTGCAGATTCAAGTCGTTTGGCACACGACGCTCTCGCAGGATCAGTTCAGTCCACGGCAGGGCGCGGTAGTAGAAGTCGGTTTTCAGGAGTGAAACAATTCCCCAGTGCTTCAAATGCTTCACTTGCAACGTCTTGCACAAGCGAATCTGTTTCCCCGCCTGCCTGAGTCGATAACCGAACTCAATATCTTCAATGGAAGGCCGGCGATACTTTTCATAAAATCCGCCGAGGGTCAGGAAGACCTCGCGCCGGATAGCGCCGCAAGCGCCCCAAAAAGTGCCCGCGTCTGCGCGGGCCGTCTGATGCACGTAATGATGGAACAGATTTTTATATTGCGAGAGAAAATTGGGCGCAGCCGGTTCGTCGTCATACGAGCCGAAGAGCGCACTGAGCTCAGGTTCTCTCGCGAAAACGGTCACAATCTGACTCACTATGTCTATCGGAACAGTAATATCGGCATCGACGAAGAGGAGAAGCTCACTCTGGGCTGCGCGTGCCCCCACATTCCGGGCTTGCGCCGGTCCACCGCGAGTGGCGAGCTTCACCACCTGGGCACCAAACTCCAGGGCCAGACGCCAAGAATCATCGGTGTCGCCATCGGCCACCACAATGATTTCTTGCGGAGGAGGTACGGCTGCGGCCAGACTCGTGAGACAACGGCGAAAGTTCTCACCTCCATTGTAGACCGGAATCACTACCGCAAGTGACAGTTTCGTAGGGGCAGGGACCGCGCAGCCACTCGCACTGTCGCGGACGTCGCCGAGAGTATCTGCGGCAAGGCGTTCGGCCCCCTCCTTCTCGTTTCCCTCAATCACAGTCCCTTCCTATATAGTTGAGAACCCCTGCGGTCAACCTTTCTTCTCCAGAGGG
>JACQEL010000243.1 GCA_016200595.1 Deltaproteobacteria bacterium | reverse complement strand
AGGCGAGATAGAACAGGATCGCGTTTGACTCCCACAGCACGAACCCCTCGTCTTCGAGCACCGGCATCTTCTTATTGGGATTCATCGCGATGTACTCGGGCGAGAGCTGGTCGCCTTTTCCCAGATCGACTATCTGCATCTCGCATTCGAGACCCAGATGATTTTTGAGCGCGATCACCTTGAGTGCGCGCATCGACGGCGGAAACACATAGAGTTTCATCAATTCCTCCTGCAGCTAATGTTCGTGAGTATCCACTCCGCGTTCAGGCGGCCGCACCGACGCGGGATTGATAGTGCCCGAGTATCAGGTCCCAGCCGCCTGTATAACTCTTCCGAGCGTCGCTTATCTTCGCGTCTTTCTCCCAGCCGCTGTGTTCTAGCTCCACGCGAGTCCCGGTGCCTTCGGCGATGAAGCGCACCTCGACCTGCGTCACTCCGTCCCAACTCGGCGCGCGCCACGTGAACGCCACGACAGTCGGCGGCTGATACGCGGTGACACGCCCGATGTCGAATTCCGTCCCGTCTTCATATTGTTCATAGAATCGCCCGCCGACTCGTCCCTCGATGCACATGTCTGTCAAATGCTTGCCACCGAATGAAGGCCCCTTCGGCCACCATTGGCCGATCTCTTCACAGAACACCGTGAATGCAATCTCTGGCGGACGCTCCACCTTGATCGACTTGCGGATTGTCATTCTTTCTCTCCTTTCTGCTCCACATGACGTTTGAAGGCATCGAGGGCGAGATCCCAGAACCGTCCGACCTCTTCGAGTTCCACGATCAGCTCGTTGATTGCCTGGCCACCCTTCGGGGCAAGCTCGTAGATCCGCTCACGTCCGTTCTTCTTCGCTCTTATCAGGCCAGCCTTCTTGAGCAGGCGCGTATGTTTGCAGATCGCAGGGCGACTAATCGCAAATCCTTCGGCAAGCGCACTCGCCCTGCGGGGGCTAGCGGCCAAGCAGCGCAGCAGTTCGCGACGGGTCGGATCGGCAAGCGCTGTGAGTATAGCGATCATCTTCACAATAAGATACGTAACCAATAAGTTACGTATTGTCAAGATCCATTCGCGTATTTGTTCTCCCACTTCGTTTGCAGGGCGGCGTTGAACTCCTCTAGGGCCTCAAAGTGCGGCTTCTCATTCTGGCTTCTCCCAGATATGATGAACCCCGCCTTGAGGATCTTGTCGTCATCAGCTATGTGTCTCAGTAATCACTAGAGGCGCGCAGCCCTGGAGTGTCACAGACCGCCGGAAGGCCAGGGCTCCGCGGAAGAGGAAGTGAAGCAATGGATACCGAGCTTGCGGCCATGCCGATTATCGATATCGACACCCATTACACGGAGCCCCGCGACATGTGGACCTCCCGGGCGCCCCAGAAGTTGCGTGACTTGGCCCCCCGAGTCGAGGAGAGCAAGGAGGGGAACGAGCAGTGGATGGTGGGAGACCTGGTGCTGGGCCCGCCGGGGTTTTGTGTGATCCGCAAAGATGGCTCGAAGAGTTATGGCGTTATCTCGCTGCCGCGCTTCGAGGACATGAGCGTGGCAGCGACCCACCCCGAGGCGCGCCTGCGCTACATGGATGAATTCGGCCTGCACACTCAGATCCTCTACCCGAACATCCTCGGATTTGCTGGCAACCAGATGATGAAAATCGAGGATGCCGCACTGCGCAACTTCTGCATCACCGGCTACAACGACGCCATGGGCGAACTCCAGCACGCCGGGCAGGGACGGCTCTACCCTCAGGCCCTACTGCCGTTCTGGGACATTGAGCTGGCGGTGCAAGAGCTCCGCCGGAGTCACGACCGGCTCGGCTTGACCGGCTTTACCATGACCGACGCTCCCGAGACCTGGAACCTGCCATACCTGAATGACCCCTATTGGGATCCGCTGTGGGCCGAAGCCCAGGAGCGCGGCCTACCCGTCAACTTCCACATCGGCTCGGGTACTATCCCTCCCCTGTGGCCAGGTCTGGACCAGAACCGTGGCATCGCAGCGATCTCGACCATGCTGTTCATGAACAACATGCGCTGTCTGACCCAACTCATCTTCAGCGGCCTGCTCGACCGCTTCCCGCGCCTCAAGTTTGTCTCGGTCGAGAGCGGGATCGGCTGGATCCCCTTCATGCTCGAGGCGTGCGAGTATCAGATGGATCAAAACCTGATCGAGCGCGGGGGGCTCAAACTGCGGCCGCGCGAGTACTTCCAGCGCCAGATCTATGCCTCGTATTGGTTCGAGCACGAGAACGTGCCCCGCATCTTGGAGCTGCTCGGCGGAGATAACGTCATGTTCGAGACGGACTTCCCACATCCGACTTGTCTCTATCCCGATGTTCGCGAACAGGTGCAGGCCTCCCTTGGCGGGCTCGATCGTCGTCTCCAGCGCAAAGTCCTGTACGAAACAGCGGCAAAGGTCTATAACCTCTCACTCCCTGTCTAGCACATGCTGGTGTCGAGACGCGACCGGTCGCATCTCGACGCAGAAGTTCTCAGCCGCAGGAGAATGAGAACCGTTCTGTACAGCGGTTTTCATTTGAGCAAGGAGTCATACCGTTTTCTCAGTCGTAGGCCGGGATAAGGCTGCAGGCCGTTCCCGGCGTGCTCGGCTCTGCTGGAAACGCTCCGCTTATTCCGGCCTACCTTCTTTCTCTCCTCATGCAAGTGCAAACCGCTGTAATTCAGGCCTCTTTCTTGGCCCAGCCGGTGTCGTAGGCTGCGCTCATCCTGATGTTTGCGCGCAGATGCTTGTACTTCCATTCCCCGTTCACCTTGACGTAGTCATCCACGTAGCGCACGGCGACCCACTTCGCCTCATTGTCTTTGCGAAACGTAAAGGGACCTAAAAAATACCAGGTCCCCTTCGCGCTGTTCCCCTCGATCTCGATAATCGGATTCATCACCATGTGCTGCGAGAAGCTGATGAGCTTCTGGAAGGTCTGGAACAGCCGACGAATGGCCTCATAGCCTTGCGCTTTGCCGAACTCACCGCCCTCCCAGATGCCGTCTTCAACAAACAGTGAGGTGATTTTGCTCGGGTTATGATCATCGTCGCAAATATCGCAATAGCGCGCTTTCAATTGCTTAATGGCCTCGATATCTTCGATCCGCGTCAGGCGCCGTTCGAGTTCAGCCATGTCCATCGCGCCACCTCCTTTCGTCGTTATGCCACCTTGGGGATCAGGGCGGCGTATTGGTCCAGCAACGGTAAGACCTTCTCTCGCTCTGCCGACGGCACGAAGAAAATCGCCCGCTCGGCTCCTAACTCCCGGCATTGCTGCAGCATGGTCTCGTCGCCCTGCACCCCAAGCACTGAGATTGAGATCTCGTCTGGTCGGCGACCGGCCCGCTCGGTGCGATTTCGCAAGTCACTCACCATGGCGGGTAACTGTTTGAAAGCGCGTGCATTTGGCAGCCAGCCATCACAGTATTTCGCTACCCGCTCAAGGCCTTGCGCAGTATTGGAACCGAGAACAATGGGTGGATGGGGTTTCTGCACCGGCTTAGGGTAGCACCAGATCGGGTCAAAATTCACAAACTCGCCCACCTCTTTGGCCATGGTAATCGGGTCCCGCTCGATCGCCAGGCAGATCCCACTGCCGATCTTGATTGTCTTCGTCACTGCAGCCGCGGCCATCATCGACACAAAGAGATCGTGCGTGTGCCAATACTCCTTGGGGAGATCTGTCCCACCTGGGAAAGGGGTGCGGCGACTGGCGGGGATATGAGTATGCTCCGGATACCAGACGGATTCGAAGCCTCGCTCTTCACAGGCACGGGCAAGCTCGTCTGGACGGATGGCAAAATCGGTAGCGAACATTTCAATGCCGAGTTTCATAGGATCCTCCTGAAAGTTTAGCGCTCTGCGCCTGTGATGACACCTTACACGGGCAAAGTCAACGAGAAACGGCCTTTTTTTCGCCTCGTAGGTAATTTGTGATATTCTCCCCACACCCGATAAAGGCATTTTGACTTAGAGCATGTCTGCAAACCGAGGCAGGTGTCATTGCGAGGAGCCGTAGGCGACGAAGCAATCTCTTCTACACGCAAAGATTGCTTCGCTCCGCTCGCAATGACTTGGT
>JACQEL010000280.1 GCA_016200595.1 Deltaproteobacteria bacterium | reverse complement strand
TGTTGGCTTCGGCGGCGCCGGGGAAGTCGAGGACTACCGCGTCGCGATTCAAAAGGCACAAAACCTCGACTTTGGCGATGCACCGGACTCGTTCAGCACGCTCCTGGCGAGCAATGGTCCACGGCATTCCCTGGGTGGGCCGCGGCTGGGCGCCTTGAACGATCCGGAAGTCGATGGCGCGCCGTCAACCGCTGCCAACGGCGACAACCTCGCCGGTGCGAACGACGAAGATGGCGTGTCGCAATCGGCGCTGATAGTCGGCGGCACGACCACCGCCACCGTGACGCTCACAGGGAAAAACGGCACGGCCACGGTGCTGATTGGCGACCGTACTCCAACGGGCTCGTCCGTGTATGTCCGCAAGGAGAATTCTCCCCAGGTCGTCCTCTTAGGAGCGAGCGTCGGCAATTATCAGGAATTGATCTTCGAAACGGCGGGCATTAAAAAACAATGACGCGCAAGGCTATATTCACTATCTGTTCTCTCTTCTCTCTCTCTCTCGTCTGCGGCTGCTCGTCAAAAGAAAGCAATGTGAAGGAAGACCTCACCAAATATATCGATCAGGCTCGTCTGTGGGCCGCGGTCGAAGCGCAGGTGAACAACGCCATCTCCAGCGTGCGTCGTGATCAATTCGTCCATGACGACCTGGTCCTCGAAACTCTTAAACCCGCTATCGGCATCACGCGGGACTATGTGCAGCAACTCGAAAACTACCAACCTCGCACTCCTGCCCTGTACAATGTCCACCAAGAATACATCGAAGCCTGGCGAGCACATTCCTTTGCTATGGCCGCACTCGTCGACGCAGTCGAAAAGAAAGACTACATCCAACTCGCGAAAGCCAACAACGACCTCCTCGAAGCCCAACGTTCAGTGTCAGATGCTTTAGCTGACCTCGCTCGCTTGCTCCGGGAAGCGGGACTGCACACGGAGACTCCGACGGAACCACCGCCGGCTCCTCCGTCGGAAGGCTTCGAGGTTTCCCCCTCACCTTCATAAGTAGTAGAAAAAAACCTGCCGCCGGTCTATTGCTCGGTAGCGATCGGCTCACGTATAGTGTGATGCACTCTATTGGGGCAGGGACCCATGAAAGGAGGTTCTCTTATTATGAAGAAAGGCTTAGGTGTTTTCGCTGCTGTCGCGTGCGCGGTGGTGGCCGGTTGGGCGAGTTCCTCGCTCGCAGCGTTCCCCGAACCTGGGGACACTGTCAGCAAGGCGAATATGGCTCAGGCTAAGGACGTCCTCACTCCTACGGCAGAATGGATGCTCAACCAAGGCATGGTCATGAAGGTTGGTCCGTATAAGAAATACGATTGGCCTAAGGCGTATAAAGAGGCTACAGAAAAATACGCGGGCCAGGTAAAACTCTCTGAAGATGGCCGCCAATTGTTCAACTACGTGGCTGGCTGTCCGTTTCCGAACATTGATGTGAACGATCCCCTCGCCGGTTCAAAAGTGATGTGGAACCACGAGTACTTTCCTGATTTCACCGACAACGTGGGTTGCCCCTGGATTCTCGAGTTGGTGAATAACAAGGGCGAGATGGAGCGCTTCTATGCCTCTCACTTCTGGCGGCGGATGAAGTGGGAAGGCCGGTTGTATATGGATCCGAAGCCGGTCGCCCCGCACAACCCGCAGATTACTTACACCGAACAGTGGGGTCCACTGTATGCGCCTAATGACTTGAAAGGCGCGGGTGTACTCAATTTCCGTTACTCCCCGCTGGAAAACCCCGATGACTCGTACATGTACCTGCCTGAATTGCGCCGCGTCCGCCGTATCAGCGTCGCCAACCGCTCAGACGCGTTCTGGGGCACGGACATCGATATCGACTCGATCTGGGCCTTCAATGCCAAGCCTGGCTATTGGACCTGGCGCGTGCTCGGTGAGAAACAAGTATTGATGGCGGCCCACTCTGGTCACTATCAAGACCGCGATGTTTGGGGTGCAGCCCCGGATGGCAAGAGTGGGACTGCGGCCTTCATGTGGTCCGATAAGGTCAACTGGGAAAAGCGGCCCGTGTGGGTGATCGAAGGTATCCCGACTGGATACAACCAGTATGCGTACTCCAAGCGCGTCATCTACGTTGACAAAGAATACTTCAACACCTCCTGGTCCGAAACCTATGACCAAGGCGGTGAGTTGTGGAAGACTTGGACCCAGCTGATGAACATCTCGAAGAAACCGTCAGAGAACTATACTGCCGCGAACTATGACGAAGAGCAGGTGTTCACGCACAACGGGCAGGTGGTAGATATGCAGATCTCTCACTCTTCCAAGTGGGATTGCCCGCCAGGGTACAAGGAATACTACGTGCCGAAGTACGACTGGTACTTCAACACCTCCAAAGAGTGGAACACTCCTGAGGCGTTCACCATTAACTTCCTGATCCAGAGCGCTCGCTAAGCGTCACGACACTCCACTGCCTCTGTTGTGCCGCAAACTCCCCCGGACGGTTGACCGTACCGGGGGAGTTTTTTCGTTCTCTGTCTTCATCAACTTTGTCACACAAATCTAGGAAACACGATTTGTGCCCTCTTCTGCCAGCAAGAGTTGTCAGACACTGGAGCGGCAGGTTACCTCTGCTGCTACCGCTGTTTTCCTGCTTATCTGGCCCCTCACCCTTGACATTTACCGAAAAAAATAGGAAAGGACGTGGGTCACATATCCCACGGCTTGGGGGGAATTTCGTCTTACAGGGAGGTCAAGCACTATGGAGAAAAAGGGGGGCAAGCGCCCGCAGCGAGGCTTGCTCGGTAGGCTCGTTCCGTTTTTTGTCCTCGCACTGGGACTGGTTGGGTGCGAGAGCGGAGGCGGTCACCAAGTCCAACTCAACAATGACCTGATCCGGCGCACGGATAAGTTTTTCGACGTTGCGCATGTGACTGGTAACGTATTTGTCACGGTCGGTTACGAGGGCCGGATCCTGCGCAGCGAAGATAATGGACACACCTGGCAAGAGATTACTCCTCGTCCAGTAGACGCCAGTCTGAACCAAGTGACCTTCGTCGAGGATTACGGTTGGGCCGTGGGGCATAACGGCGCCATCGTCCACACTCGTGATGGTGGCAAGACCTGGACGCCGCAACAAAGTGGCACCACGAAGACCATCTTCGCGGTGTCTTTCGCCGACAAGCTGCATGGCTGGGCCTGTGGCGACGAATCGACCTGGTTATGGACCGACAACGGCGGCGAAACCTGGAAGCCCGAACGCGTCGAAGTCTCCCAGGTGGGCTTGTCAGAGGAAACTAGCTTGGCCGTACCAGACATCATCTATTACGGCGTCCATTTCATCGACGCCCAGAATGGGTGGATGGTAGGCGAGTACGGCAATATCCGTCACACCAGCGACGGGGGCAAAACCTGGGACTCGCAGCATGAGAGTCTACTCAATGCTCTCGCTGAAAGAGGCGGCAACAAAGACGTTATGACCCTGGGCGCGTTCTTCCGTGTCCGCTTTACTGACAAAGACCATGGCCTAGCCGTAGGCGCTGGTGGGGCTCTCGCAGCCACTGATGACGGCGGCAAAAAATGGCATTGGATCTCCCGCGAAGGCCAGAAAGCTGATGTACCGAATCTGCATCTCTACAACGTGGCGGTGCCCGGCCAGGATGGTCATCTCGTGCTGACCGGAACCAATGGTACGGTCCTTACCTCGACTAACGGGGGAACCGACTGGCAACCCGCCAAAATTCCTGGTGGCGTTTTCACCTGGATCAACGGCATAGCCTTCAGTAACGAGGGCAAAGGCGTATTGGTAGGCGGTCGGGGCTTAATTCTCTTGTCTGACGACGCCGGCCAGAGCTGGCAGACGTTGAGCGGACAGAAAGGATAATAGCCCTTCAGCGGTCAACTGTCGGCAACGAGGTTCTCGTTGCCGAGAACTCTCTGGAAAAAGCCGACTCTCGGCTGGTTGGCGGCCTGATCCGTGTGACTGACACGGCGAATGAAGAGATCTTCAAACACTTCTGCTCGGAAATGGAACTGCCCCGA
>JACQEL010000279.1 GCA_016200595.1 Deltaproteobacteria bacterium | reverse complement strand
GGGTTTCTTCTGGGCTGAGAACACCCGTGCCCGGCTCCTCCTGGAGGCCGTAGCTCACCATTCGACAGAGAATCAGCTCGGTCTGCCTGAGAATCTCTCCCGTCAAGAGATCGACTTGATCAACCATATCGCTTCTACTGTTAAACAGCAGGAGGTCGCCTTTGCACAGAAGAACACCGAACGTCATCAGGAGTTAGCGCAGGAACTGGCCGGGCTCAAGAAAGAGCAGGAAACGTTCATTGCCCGGCTCAGGAAGGAATACCCTGCCTATGCTGCCATTCGTTATCCGCAACCGCTGCGGGTCACCGATCTCAAGCTGAAACCCGAGGAAGTGTTGCTTGAGTATGAGGTGACGGAGACGGCAACCTTCGCCTGGTTGATCAAGGGCGAGAAAGTCATCAAGGCCATCACTATCCCGGTGAGCCGCAAGGCACTAGCCGAGCAGGTCAAGCAGTACCGGGGCTTCTTTGAAGGGATCAGCAGCTATTCCCAACTCTCCAATTTCGACCCTCAAATCGGCAAGGCTCTCTACGACCTACTCTTCACTGACTTTGCCCCACTCCTCAAAGATGGTGACCAACTCATCGTCGTGCCAGACGAGATCCTGGGCATCCTGCCCTTCGAGGTCCTGGTGATGGAGCTACCGACGAAGGTGGAAAGCGCATCCGGGAAATACGGCCCGTATCCCCAGGGGGTGAAGTACCTGGGGGAGGTCTATCCTATCAGCTATTACCAATCGGCCACGGCCTTGGTGCTGGCCCGCACACTGAAGGGGAACAGAACAGAGAAGAACGAGAAGCTACTGGTGGTGGCCGACCCGGTCTTTGATGTGGCCGATGCACGAGTCGGGGAGAGGAAGGAACAACTGGCCAAGCGAGATGACTACCAGTTAGGGTTGATGCGCGCGGTAGAAGACTATCAGAAAGGTGCACAGACCGGAGCGCCGCTGTTCCCGCGATTGGAGAACACCGGGCAGTTACCCGAGCGGTTACAACGCTCCTATGGGACAGGGGTGGAGGTCTTGAGCGGGCTGGCGGCTTCAGAGCCAGAGCTGAGGAAGCGACCGTTGCAGGAGTATCGCTCTCTAGTTTTTGCCACCCACGGCATTCTGGATGAGGAAGTCCCCTATATCAAAGAGCCGGCGTTGGTGTTGAGTCAGGTAGGCGTGAACGTCCAAGAGCCGGAGCAGGACGGGTTTCTCACGATGAGTGAGATGATGGGGCTACAGCTCAATGCCGAGATCGCTGCTCTGACCGCGTGCAACACCGGGGTAGGGAAGAACCTCACCGGGGAGGGCGTAATGGGGATGGGGCGGGCGTTTCAGTATGCCGGAGCAAAGACCGTGTTGATGAGTTTATGGAGTGTGGCAGAACAATCTACGACCCTGCTCACCGAGCGGTTCTTCACCCATGTGCACGAAGGCAAAGACAAGCTAGAGGCGCTGCGGCTGGCCCGCGCGGAGGTACGCAAGGCGGGCTATGAACATCCCTTCTTCTGGGCGCCGTTTATTTTGGTGGGAGAAAGATAAGAAGTTGGTGGATATGAAGACGAGGGACTGAGGGAGAAGGATGGCCATGGCAATGCTCACTATGCAAGAAGTACAGGACGCCGCCGTGAAATACTTCCCGCTGGCGCGTTCGCTGGCTGCGGCGCAACAGAGAAAGCTACCACCGGGTATCAACGAGTTAGATGACTTGATCGGAGCAGCTTCTGTAGGACTCATGTCTGCCTTGCGTCGCTATGATTCTTCCTACGGGGCTCGCCTATCTTCTTGGGTTTCCATTCATATCCGGGGAGCGATTGTCGATTCCTTGCGGTCGCTGGATCCCCTGCCCCAGAAGTGGCGAGAACTGGTCAAGCTCGTGCAAGAAGCCCAGAAGGATCTGGAACAGTGGTTACGTAGGAAACCGACCTATACCGAGATCGCAACGTTGCTCGGATGTTCGGAGCAAGAGGTTCAAGAAATCCTGCAGGCGGGAAACATCAGCGTAGTTTCTATAGAAGAGGAAGGCGTCTCTCCTCCAGTCGATCAGCAGGAAGACGATAAGGTAATGGATCCGGCGCGAGAAGGAGAAATAGTTCAAAAAATGGAACATCTCCAGGAGTGCTTCAAGGCGTTATTACCTCGGGAAGAGAAAGTGCTTAGGATGCGCTTTGCCGGTGCCACTTACGAGAATATCGCGGCTGTCTTTGGAGTAAGCACAGCAACATCTCAGAGATTGGGCAAGAGCGCTTTGTCAAAAATCGACCAGTGCATGCGGAATAAAGGCTGGCAACTATGAACAAAGATAAGACTCAAGAACGCAAGACACCACCGGAGGACTCGTACATGGGCTCGGATGTCACAAAGAAGCAAGAAGAGAAGCTCCAAGAAATATGGCACACCTTCGCGCGAACAGGACGCAAGACTGTCCAACTGCAGAGGCATCCGACAGACGCTCTCCTGTACGACTTGGCGTTAGGAGAGCTGTCTCCTGAGGAGCAAGAAGAAACCCGCGGTCATTTAGCGGACTGTGACGCATGTATCCAAAGACTTGTCGCCTTGCAGGCCGCCATTACTACCGACAGAGAGGTGCGGGCAGTTTGGGCTCCAAAGGTTCTGCATGCGGCCGGGGGTGTCCAGTTTCCGTCTATCATCCAAGACTTCACTGAAGATGGGAAATACCGCATCACCTTGCAACCTACCCGTGAAGGCCAGAAGGACCTCCTGACTCTTGAGGTCACCTCGTCGTGTCGAGAGAAACTGGAAGGCCAAAAAGTTATGCTTGTGAGTAGCAAAGGAACTATCATCCTTCACGGAACCATTTCAGGTGGAACCGTCACCCGGCGTGTAGACCGCAAGTTACGAGAGGAATGGCCTTTCCGGATCCATGCTGGGTAGGCAGGAAAGAATTCTCTCATAAACCAGCGAGGACGGTGCGGTGGAGGTCTATAGCTTAGTTGCGGAACCGGGAGACAGGGAGGGAAAGGCGATCCGGGTGGTTGCTGATCTCTTCATGCTTTCCGCAGAAAGGACTCTGACTAGTAATGACATAGTCGTCACTGGCCAGGACGATGATGACATAAAACAGTCTGCCAAGAGAGGAGCCTGGATTGCGTATCAGGAACTCCGGAGAAGAGACGTCGTTCACCCGAACAGTGAGATCCCACGATCCGGGGTCATATTTGAATTCGACGGGGATCCCATCAATCAGGTGAAAGGTCCGAGTGCAGGGTTATGCTTCTTGGTCAAGATGGCCCAGGTCATCATAGAAGACTTTCTCCGGTTGGCAGGAAAGGAGATCCCCGTTTGGGACTGTGCGGCCACCGGCATCCTCACCAACTTCATCAGCATTGCAGAAGAGGTTGGTAAAGTCGATGCGATCGGGGCAAAAATTAAGGCTGCACTTGCCAGTCTCGGACGCGAAGGGGTTGTCTTCTACCCACGAACAAATGACCCCCTGAACCCTGCTCTGCGCCAAGAGGCCGAACAAAAGCAGATTACTCTTGTTGTGGTAGACACTCCTCGGCAGGCGATCGATCTGCTGCTTGAGAAATATGGAATCCTTGAAGGGGCTGATGGAGGTGGCGGAGAGGCAGAGCCTGAAAGGGATTGGTTGAAGTGGATCCTCCGAGGCCTTCTGCTTTGCAGCATTGTTGCGCTAGGGTGGTTCATAACCAGTTGGCTACGAGCCCCCTCTCTTGCTGTACCACAGAAGCCAGCCACTACAACGAGTATTGAGACCGCGCCCCTTCGGACTGAACCCGTTCCCCAGCCCGCTGTTGATGCAGCTTTGTATTATGAAGGAAAAACAGGTGAGCCTGTGCCACTCCCTCAGGAAAAGGGTTTGACGGAGGGAGATGGTTTTCGGGTTCGTCTCGAAGTCGATAGAGATTGCTTCGTCTACATCTTCGGGCTGGATGGGAACCAGAGTCTCAAATGGCTGTTTCCGGCTCATTCCTCCTCACGCCTTCTTTTTGGGGAAAAACACTGGATACCTGAAGATGGTCGCTGGTTCTACTTGGATGACATCACCGGAGAGGAGACCATTTTGATTTGGGCCACGCCTAGCCCATCTTCTTGGCTAGAGGACATGTGGAACAAACTGCCTGAACACAACGAGGTGCGTGCATTTCCCAGCCCGAAGCTGGAGAGCGATCTCTTTGCATATCTGCAAGATGAAGAAAAAAAAGGGAGGGGAACACAGAAGCGTTTGACATTCCAGCATGAATAATCCTGCTCGTGAAAGTTTCTCACAAACCGCAGGCTGACCCGTAAGTTTAACGAATGCAGACTGTCGGGTTTGGCAAGCGAAGTGCCCGCGAGCCACTCGCTCACGCACGTGAAATTGAGACTAGAGCGCAACGTTCCATCCTAAACTCTACCTCCTGCTTGGGCGGAAGAAGGGACGATTACTTATTGGGTCGGGCAATGCCACAGTTGAGTTTGTCTGCCAAGAAGACCATCAACGAGGATTCGAACTGCTGCTTCATCAGCCGCTGCTTCGCTGAGGACGGCGAGTTTCATTGCTCAAGCGGAACTCCGCCGAGAATGCCGCTGTACCAAACCTCGCCTAACGGAGCATCGCCCAAAATCTCCATGATATGAGGATGTTCAGAGAGACACTCCAAGCGAGCTCCATCTCTAGTTTTCTGAGCAATGACAATCTCCTCCGGATGGTCTTTGTAGAGATCAAGAAAGTACGGTGAATGCGTGGTGGCGATAACCTGGACTGGCTCACGCTACAGACTTGATCATACAGATCTCTCATCGGCATTATCGTTTTAACAACTCGATCAATTGTCTGGCGGTCACTATTCGCGTTTTGCCGTATTTCCGTAATGCAAGCACGCCGGCCTTGTCGCCAGTGACAAGATAATCCGCCCGGCCTACTTTCGTCATAGCAAACAAGAAGTCGTCAGCAGGATCAGGCGAGACAGTCACGGAGGGTAGTTTCTTAAGGACTCTTGCCAACGAACGTAATTCATTCACTAACCGACCTGCTTCCGCAGGCTTGAAGAAACGTCGGACCTGAGGAGAACGAGAGACTTGGGCGAATTCTTCTAATTGGGTTTCGCTCGTCACTAATGTGAGTCGTCGTGCTTTCCAGGCTTCATATAACTGCGCAGAAGGGGCAGTTCGGGTTATCAAAGCCGAAATCAAGACATTGGTGTCAAAAACCACGACCGGTCTCACGGTCGACTCCGGATCAAAAAGCGCGCTTTTTATCTTTTCGGAGTCGGTCGTCGTTTAGCACGCACAGTCGCGACGGCCTCATCAACGACAGCTTGGATTTTGTCCTCTGGAATGTCTTTGTTGCGTTCTCGTATTGCCCGTACCGTCATATCAAGCACCCGCCAGCGTACCGCCTCCTCAACAAATTTCGAGAGTTCACCTTTGTTTTGCCTTTGCTGGGCAAGATACGAGCGCAAGACATCATCCGTATCCTTGGAAACCGTGATTGACCAACGAACAACATCATTCATATCTTCGCCTCTACAGGGGGCCATTTTGCTCTTCTGAGCACCTGAGTGCAACGAAGAAGAGCCCTTACCGGGCTCTAAGAAAGCTGAATTGTTATAGATAGAGAGTCTTGTCTTGGAAAGGGAAGTGGAGGCGGCGGGAATTGAACCCGCGTCCGAGAGTGGTCCCCCGAAAACCTCTACATGCTTAGCTCACGCTTTGCTCTCGCTTCGCAGACTCCCGTGAGCGGGATGCTACGAACCCAGTCGAGAAAAATTTCGGCCCTGCGTCCCCCGACATAACGCAGGCCCTATCCCGATTTGCGACGCCTTAGCCGGCCCTACGGGCGCGGACCGGTAAGACGCTGGCTACGGTTAGGCAGCCAGGGCGTATTCAGCGTTGTCTGCAGCTAAATTTGCAGTCTGCCAGTTTTACGGGTGATGACAGATCCCCGGCATGCAGCCTTGGCTTTCCAGCCCCCGTCGAACCCAGATCGCCCCCATAAGAAAAAACGTAAAACGTGATGCGTAAATTCGGGCCTGATGACTTACGTTTTACTCTTTACGTTTTACGCGTTGATAACCGCGAGCGCTTCGTTTCTATCTCTGATTTCTCTGCATCGCTCGCGCGATGTCTCGCTTGACTTCGCGTTCGCGGGTCGTCGCGCGTTTGTCGTAGAGTTTCTTACCACGCGCTAAGGCCAACTCTACTTTCGCACGACCCTCTTTGAAATATAGACGTAATGGGACCAGGGTCAACCCCTGCTCCTGCACTTTGCCCATGAGGCGCATGATCTCTTTCTTGTGCATGAGGAGCTTGCGCGTGCGCGTAGGGTCAACGTTGAAGTAATGGGCGGGTTCGTAGTTGCTGATATGAGCATTTAAGAGGACCGCTTCACCTTTATCGATCCGACCATAACTGTTTTCCACTGATCCCTGGCCCCTAGCCCCCGCCCCCCTTTACTAACCGCTGATCGCTGAGGGCTCATCTTATCACACAATTATCGATCAGTCGGACATCTCCCACCCACACGGCTAAGGCCAAAAGCGTCGGACCGGACACTTCGGCCACTTCTTCCAGGGTCTCGGGGTGACAGAGGGAAACATACTCTGTTCGCACTCCACCTTCGCCCGTGATGATCTCTTGCACGGCCTGGAGAACTGAGGCAGCCTGCCGCTCTCCGTGCGTGACCAGATCCTGAGCCCTATGCAACGCCCGAGCCAGGCACAGGCTCGTTTGCCGCTCAGTCGGACTCAAGCGGGCATTACGCGAACTCATAGCTAGGCCATCAGGCTCACGCACGGTCGGCATGGGGAGGACCTCCAAGTCGAAGTTCAGATCCTTGACCATACGCTTGATCACAACACACTGCTGAAAGTCTTTTTCTCCAAACAGGGCGAAATGTGGCTTAGTGATATTGAACAACT
>JACQEL010000278.1 GCA_016200595.1 Deltaproteobacteria bacterium | reverse complement strand
GCTGGACCCCTCCGCATTTAGCCGAGCGCATCCGGGCCGAGCAGGCGGCGATGGAAGCGCGCGGCGCCAGAGAAGGTGAACGCAAAACCATCACCGCCCTCTTTGCCGACATTAAGGGGTCGATGGACCTCATCGAGCCGCTTGATCCTGAAGAAGCTCGCTCTATCATCGATCCCGCTCTCCAGTTGATGATGGATGCCGTTCACCGCTATGAGGGCTATGTCGCCCAGTCCACCGGTGATGGTATTTTTGCGCTCTTTGGGGCGCCCATTGCCTGTGAGGATCATCCCCAACGCGCGCTGTACGCCGCCCTGCGTATGCAAGAAGACGGCAAGCGGTTTGCCGAGCAACTGCGCCGCGAAAAGGGAGTGAATCTCCAGGTCCGGGTCGGCCTCAACACTGGCGAGATGGTCCTGCGCTCGATCCATAAGGATGATCTCCACACTGACTACGTCCCGATTGGTCATGCGACCAGCTTAGCCTCACGTCTGGAAAGCCTTGCCACTCCGGGATCAATCGTTGTGAGCGAGCCGACCTACAAGCTGACAGAAGGATATTTTGACTTCAAACCGTTGGGGGCAGCTAGAATCAAAGGCGTGAGCGAACCGCTCAACATTTATGAAGTGCTTGGTGTGGGTCCCCTGCGCACGCGACTCCAGGTCGCGGCGAAACGCGGACTGACACGGTTTGTCGGACGACAGCACGAATTGGAGCTCATCCGGCAGGCTTGGGAACAGGCTCAGGCCGGCCGCGGGCAGATTGTTGGCGTGATGGGCGAGCCGGGAATTGGCAAGTCTCGATTGCTTCATGAATTTGTCGGGGCGTACCGCCGCCCGTCCCTTCCTGCACAACCCGGCTGTCTCATCCTCGACACCTTCGCCGTTGCGCACGGCAAAGCGTATCCGTATCTCCCCTTGATTGATCTCTTGAAGAACTACTTCCAGATCACCTTGCCAGACGACGAACGCAAGCGGCGCGAGAAAGTGGGTGGTAAGGTCTTGATGCTCGACCGCAGCTTGGAAGACACGCTGCCTTACCTGTTTGCCCTACTAGGAATCGCTGACCAAGACTCTGCTCTCCAACAAATCGATCCGCAGATTCGTAAGCGGCGCACGTTCGCCGCAATTAAACGGCTGCTCGTGCGCGAGAGTCTGAACCAACCGCTGATCCTGATCTTTGAAGATCTCCACTGGCTCGACGCCGAGACCCAAGCGTTCCTCACGCTCCTCAGTGAGAGCGTTGCCACTGCCAAGATCTTACTGCTGGTGAACTATCGCCCCGAATATCGCCAGCAGTGGGGGAGCAAGACCCCATGCACCCAGTTAGAGCTTAATCCACTGGGCAAGGAAGATGCCCAGGAATTACTCACAGTCTTGTTAGGGGACGAGGCGGAATTACAGGAGCTCAAACGGTCCATTCTCGAAAAGACCGAAGGCAATCCGTTCTTCACGGAAGAGATCATTCTAGCACTAGTCGCGCAGGGAGTATTGACCAATCTTCGTAGGGTGGGCGCCGCCCACCTGAATGCAGGAGTGACTGGCCGGTCGCCCCTCGCGACCGACCTCCAGCTACCACCCACTGTGCAGGCGGTCTTGGCCTCACGCATCGACCGGCTCCCGCCCGATGAGAAAGAATTCCTGCAAACCTTGTCCGTCATCGGTAAAGAGTTTCCCTTCAGCTTGCTCGAACAGGTTGCGAACCGAGCCACAGACGAGCTTCAGCGGTTGCTCTCCCAGTTGCAAGCGGCCGAATTTATCTACGAACAGCCGGCGTTTCCCCAGCCCGAGTATCTTTTTAAGCATGCCCTCACCCAGGAGGTGGCATACAATTCTCTGCTCATCGAACGCCGCAAGGTGCTCCATGAACGCACGGCCCAGGCGATCGAAACGCTTTTTCACTCCCAGTTAGAGGACTATTACAGTGATCTGGCGCATCACTACAGCCGGAGTGGCAACGTTCCGAAAGCCGTCGAGTATTTGCAGCGCTCCGGTCACCAAGCGGCGCAGCGGTCGGCCTATACGGAGGCGATCGATCACCTGACTGCCGCGCTGGATCTGCTCCAGACCCTGCCGGATACGCCCGAGCGTGCCCAGCAAGAGCTCACTTTGCAGCTCACCTTAGCTGTCCCCCTTCAGGCGACGAAAGGCCCAGCAGCGGCTGAGGTAGAACGCGCATACATGCGAGCACGCGCACTGTGCGAGCACGAGGGAGAAGCGCCACAACTCTTTTCTGTCCTGCGCGGCTTATGGGTGTTGCATCACGTGCGAGCGGAGCTGTCGAAGGCGCGCGAGTTAGGCGAGCAACTCCTGAACATGGCTGAACGGGAGCAAGACCCAGCTTTCTTGATGGAAGCCCATCGGGCACTGGGAAGCACATTACTGTGGCAGGGAGAGTTTGCTCCCGCTCGAGCCCATCTGGAGCGCAGTTGTGCCCTCTATAACCCACACCTTCACCGTTCCCTCACCTTTCTTCATGGGGGAGCAGATCCTGGAGTCTCGTGTTTCTGCGAAACAGCCCGCGCCCTGTGGTTTCTCGGCTATCCCGAGCAAGCTTTACAGCGGAGCCAAGCGGCCCTTGCTCTCGCTCAGGGCCTCTCTGATCCGTTCAGTTTGGGATTTGCCTTGGTCTTTGCTGCGGGACTTCACCAGCTCCGTCGAGAAGGAAAAGCGGCCCAACAGCGAGCCGAAGAGGCGCTCGCCCTGGCGAGCGAACAGGGATTGGCCTCGCTGTTAGCCGCCGGAACGATTCGCCGGGGCTGGGCGTTAGCGGAGCAGGGACAAGTAGAAGCCGGGCTGACACAGATGCAGCAAGGTTTGACTGCCAGGCAAACGACAGGTGCAGAATTAGCGGAACCTTACTTTCTTGCCCTACAAGCTGAAGTGTATGGGAAAGTCGGACAAATCACACAAGCACTGTCTTTGTTGGCTGCGGCGCTCACGGCTGTACAGACCAGTGGGGAACGTCGATTGGAGGCGGAGCTGTATCGGTTGAAAGGGCAGCTGACACTAAAACAGTCCGGAGTCCGAGGTCCTGAGTCCGGAGTCCCCAACACCCAACACCCAGCACCTAGCATCCAGGCGGAGGCGGAAGCCGAAGTATGTTTTCACAAGGCCATCGAGGTTGCACGGCAGCAGCAGGCCAAGTCACTGGAGCTGCGGGCAGTGGTGGGCTTGAGCCGGCTGTGGCAACATCAGGGGAAGCGGGAAGAAGCCCGACAGAGGCTGGCGGAGATCTACGGCTGGTTCACCGAAGGGTTTGACACGGCGGATCTGCAAGAAGCAAAGGCGTTATTGGAGGAATTGGCAGGAAGGACTACAATAGCCTCTGGCTAAAAACGCAAGAAATGAACACGGGCAAGCAAGAGGCAAGAAGTGAGCACCTCAACGATGGATAGGCGTAAGCAGCGAAGTCAAGGAATGACCCGTCTCATCAGGCTTCACAATGACGATGGGGCCTTCGACCGGGCATTTTGGCAAACTGTCCCACCGCAAGAGCGCTTAGAAATGGTGTGGGATTTAGTGCTTGAGTCACGTGCATGGCGAGGGCTCGATGGCAGTGAACCCCGACTTCAGAGATCTGTTTGCTGCGTTGAACGACGCCGGGGCTAAGTACCTGCTAGTTGGCGGGTATGCGGTTGCCTTCCATAGTCAGCCGCGCTTCACCAAAGATCTTGACATCTGGGTGGAGGCGAGCGTTGAGAATGCGGCTCGAGTCTTTGCGGCTCTCAAGACATTCGGGGCACCGCTTAAGAACCTCACCCCGGTAGACCTTGTCCAGCTTGAGATGATTTTCCAAATCGGGGTTGCTCCCAACCGTATCGACGTATTGACTAGTATCGATGGCGTCACATTCTCGGAAGCCTGGGATGCACGAGAAAAGACATCCTACGGAGATCAAACGGTACCAGTAATTGGACGTGCTCAACTGATCCAAAACAAACGTGCCTCAGGTAGACCTCAAGATCTGCTTGACCTTCGGTCGCTCAAGTAAAGGGAGAGATCATGCCAAACCTATACCAAGACCAGACACTCACCTTGCGTGACTTGCGCTTTCACTACCTCGACTGGGGAAGCGAGGGACAGCCACCATTTGTGTGCCTGCATGGCGGCGCGCAGACTGCGCATTCCTGGGACGATTTCGCGCCAGTAGTGCGGGGCAATTATCATGTCTACGCTTTAGACCAGCGTGGGCATGGCGACTCTGACTGGGCCCCGGATGGCGATTACAGCCGCCTCACCCAGTGCGAAGATGCGGCTGCGTTCGTTTCGGCTTTGGGACTCTCTCCTTTCATCCTGGCCGGCCTATCGATGGGAGGGATCAACGCCATCACCTATACTGCCCGTTATCCGGAAAAGGTACGAGCACTAATCATCGTCGATGTCGGACCAGAGATCGAGACGCGTGGACGCGAGAACATTCAGAACTTCACCCGCATCGACGAGTTGGACTCGTTCGAGGCCTTTATCGAACGCGCTCATCGCTTCAACCCGCGGCGTTCTCTGGAGAACTTGCGCCAGCGCTTGTCACATAACCTCAAGCAACTGCCCAGCGGCAAGTGGACGTGGAAGTTCGATCAGAAGCGTCTCGGCACCGGCGGCCGCTCTGGGATCGGCCCCGAAGGCTTATGGGAGGACGTGCGCAAGCTCCGTTGCCCTACCCTGATTGTCCGCGGCGGTGAGAGCGACATCCTCACGCCCGAGGCGGCAGAACGGATGCGCGCCGTTATTCCTCAGAGCAGAGTGACCGTCGTGCCCGGCGCCGGACACTCGGTGATGGGCGATAACCCGGCAGGCTTTGCCGCTGCGGTACAGGAATTTTTACTCACTCTTGGTTAGCAGGCTCAGGTGGGTAGTGTCCGCCCTACTGACTACTAGACTTTATCCGCAATAAAGCCCCGGAGGGGCGTGAGGAGGTAGCCCACGGCGCCAGCCGTGGGGCAGGAGCAGGACCCCACGGCGCCCAGAGCCCCGGAGGGGCGAGAGAAGACTACCCTCGTGAGGTCTTCCGCCCCTCCGGGGCTGGGAAGAGCGCGTGGGGGTTGGTGTCCCAGGGCTGACGCCCTGGGCTACAGTCCGTCGCCCCTCCGGGGCGAAGAGGACCAAGAGGTGTGACAGGGGCAAGCTCGTTATTTCACATAAAGTCTCCTGCTTTGAGATACTTGCGATAGAGCGCGCGAAACTGGTGGTAAGTGAGCCCCAAGAGCTGGGCGGCTTTCCGTTGATTGTATCTCGCCTCCTGCAGTGCCTGCCGCAAGAGCTGGACCTCTAATTCCTGTACCGCTTCCGTAAAAGGCTTGTCTGGGCGAGCAGCTACGGGGGTCTCGGCTGCCGACATCTGCGCTCGCCGCGGTTGTTCAGCTGGAGGCAGGTCGTTGGCCAAGGCAGAGCGAAATGGGTCGAAGACAATATCGCTGACTAGGGCTGACTCGGCACGGTACACCGCGCGCTCGACTACATTTTTCAGCTCACGCACGTTGCCAGGCCAGGGATAACGCTCCAGTGCCGCTATGGCTTCGTCGCTGAAGCTGGGGACCTCGCTGCGTCCCAATTCGAACGCCATGCGCACGGCAAAATGATTCGCCAGCAAGAGAATATCTTCGCGGCGCTCACGCAGCGGCGGCAGGAAGAGGACTTCGAACGATAGGCGATCGAGCAGGTCGCGTTTGAACCGCCCCGCGCCCGCCAGCACCGCGAGATCGGCGTTGGTCGCACCGACGATGCGGACATCGACTTGAATCGGCTGCGCACTTCCCACGCGCTCGAAGGTCCCATACTCAACCACCCGCAGGATCTTCTCCTGGACCTCAAGCGGGATCTGGCCGATCTCGTCGAGAAACAAGGTCCCGCCATGCGCGGCCTCAAATCTTCCGGCCCGACGTCGCGTCGCCCCGGTAAACGCCCCTTCCTCATGACCAAAAAGCTCGGCTTCGATCAGGGTCGCAGAGAGGGCTGCGCAATTGAGCGCAACTAACGGCCCCTGCCAGCGCGGGGAAAGATAGTGCAAGCGAGAAACCGCCAGTTCTTTTCCCGTGCCCCGTTCGCCGATGACCAACACCGGACGGTTGACGCGGGCGACGCGTGATAGCCGCTCCTGGAATTCCAGAAATATTTCGGCTTGCCCTAACGCCTCGGTCATGCCGACCTGCGAAACCGCCCCAAGATTTTCCGCGCTGAGTCGAGGGCTGTTCTTTTTGGGAGAAATTTTCATACTTCGGCGAGCTTTACTAATTTATGGTGAATAGTGCCACAATACCTCCGTGCCTGTAAAGAGCCAACTCCTTGATAATCCTCAACTTCTTCGGCTTCTCCCCTCTTGGCACATTTCCTGCCAAACAAACGAGATGAACACTGACAGAATGGAGGAACACTCGCATGGGCATCTTCACCCGCTTGAGCGATATCATTAGCTCGAATATCAACGCCATGCTGGACAAGGCGGAAGACCCAGAGAAGCTGGTCAGGCTCATGATCCAGGAGATGGAAGACACCCTGGTCGAGATCAAGGCGGCATGTGCAGGGGTGATGGCAACCAAGAAAAAGGTGCAACGGGAACTGGCAGAGGCGCTCGGGCGCACGCAACAGTGGGGAGAAAAGGCCCAACTCGCAGTGAATAAAGGCCGGGAAGACCTGGCGCGTGAAGCACTGCTGGAGAAACGCCGGTACCGCGAACGGGCCAGCGCGCTGGAGCAAGAACTCGCCCAGTGTGACGCGTTGGTCGAGCAATACCAGACCGACATGACTCAGCTTGAGGACAAGCTCAGCACCGCCCGAGAGAAGCAGCGCATTCTCGTGCAACGCCACATCCATGCCCAACGGCGCAAGCGCGCCCAACAAGGGATTCGGCAGCAGCTGACCTGGTCAACTTCGGCCGCAAACCACCGCTGGAAGAAGAGTTTACCCGCCTCGAAGGCGACGAAGAGATTGAAAGAGAATTGCAGACGCTGAAAGCGACTGGGGCGAAGAAGACTCATGATGAATGATGAATGATGAACGGAAGACAGAGGGAACAGCAATGAACACCGGGAGTCTCGCCCTCCTGTTAATTTTCGGTCCGGTTTTTGCCGCCGTCGTGGGTGGTATCTTCCTCAAGGCGTTGAAAATCTGGAAAGGCATCTCACCCGAGCAAAGCCAGCAATTCCGGGCAGAGGAAACCAAGCTGATGCAAGAGCTGTATCAGGGACTCGCACGCCTAGAAGAAAGGGTTGAAGCACTAGAAACTCTCCTCCTCGAGCGGAGAAAGAAGGCAGGTGACAAATGACACAAGGTGTTAACCGGCAGTGGAGCAGCCCCTACCGTTCGCGCAGTGGCATGATCCTGGGGGTGTGCAAAGGTCTGGCAGAATACTTCGACTTCTCCCTGTTTGGCATGCGAGTCCTCACGTGTATTTTGCTAGTGTTCTCTGGGGTCTGGCCGATCATCGTTTTGTATTTCCTGGCGGCAGTGCTGATGAAGCCTGAGCCGGTGGTGCCGCTCAAAACCGAGGGAGAGCAGGAGTTTTATAACTCTTATGCCAGTTCGCGCCGCATGGCCTTACACCGCTTAAAGCGCACCTATGACAATCTCGACCGCCGCATCCAGCAAATAGAGAGCATCGTGACCTCACGGGAATACGACTGGGAGCGCCGCTTGAATGAGTAGGACGAAAACAGTTGACAGTGCGCAGTTATCAGTTGCCAGTAAGTACAAACCGGAGCTGTTCGTTGGTAGCAGAGATTGTGGTGGTCTACTAAACCAGAAGGCAAGAGATTGGTACACACGACACTAGCGCCTGTCCACCGTAGGGGCGAAGCAATTGCCCCGTATAGCCCAACCCCGTGGCGAGCCAGACACGCAAAATCGTCGCCCCTACCCACGCAGCTACGAGCAGTGTCCCAATGTCGTGCATTCCGGTTTAGTGTAAACCGCCTCAGAGCCCTCGCTTCATTTCTTCCACTACGCCCTCCACTAATGCCCGATACTCGGCCAGCTGCGCTGCGGTCTGCGCCTCGAAGCGCAAGACCAGCACCGGTTGGGTGTTCGAGGCACGCACCAACCCCCAGCCCTGAGCAAACTTTACCCGAACGCCATCGACCTCGACGATCTCGTACTGCTTACGGAAATGGTCGCGCACTTTTTCGGCGAGCCTGAATTTGAGTGCATCGGGACAATCCACCCGGATTTCCGGCGTGGTATAGGAGGAGGGCAGATCAGCCAGTAAGTCGGAGATTTCTTTGCCAGTCTGGCCGAGAATTTCCAGCATCCGACACGAGGCATAAATCGCGTCATCGTAGCCGAAGTAGCGGTCGGCGAAGAACATATGCCCGCTCATTTCGCCGCCGAGCAGCGCGCCGGTCTCGCGCATCTTGGCCTTGAGCAGTGAGTGACCAGCCTTCCACATGATCGGCGTGCCACCTTTCTGGGCAATGTCATCGAACAAACGTTGCGAACACTTCACTTCCGAGACAATCGTCGCCCCGGGATGCTGTCGTAATACCTCACGCGCGAAGAGCACCAGCATCTCGTCCCCCCAGATAATCCGACCGTGGCGATCCACTAATCCTAAGCGGTCCGCGTCGCCATCGTAGGCGATCCCTAATTCGGCGCCGCTTTCTTTTACCTTAGTAATCAAGTGGGTCAAATTCTCGGGAATCGTCCCGGCGCGACCGGCCCGGCGGTAGAATTCCCCGCATCGATCACGACCGCGATCTCCCGTGGCAAACGGCCGAATTGTCGGCTGACGAACTCTTGATACGGCGGGATAATCGCCGCGGGCTCTTCGGTTCCTTGACCAGACACAAAGACGTCCTGTTCGATGAGCTTGCGCAGTTCCTGGATTTCCTCGCCGTGGATGGTGATCTTCCCCAGACAGATCTTAAAGCCGTTGTGCTCAGCAGGATTGTGACTGCCAGTGACCTGTAGCCCGCCATCGAGGTCATAATGGTAAAGGGCGAAATACAGCAACGGCGTCGGGCACACCCCAATGTCGAGGACATCCATGCCACTGGCGCACAGCCCGCGTCGCAGCGCGGTCGCATACTTTTCTGAAGTCAGGCGACAGTCACGCCCTACCGCTACTCGGCGTTTGCCCTGCCCACGCGCATAGGTGCCATAAGCCCGGCCCAGGGTAAAAGCAAAGTCGCGGTCAAAATCCTCGTCAGCAATCCCGCGGATATCGTATTCACGAAAGATAAGCGGATTCATTTACACTCCGGATCCTCGTCATTTCTACGGCCAGAGTAAGCGCCGCACTCATACTGCGCGGATCGGCTCTTCCCTGGCCGGCAATATCGAAAGCGGTGCCGTGGTCAGGCGAGGTGCGCACGATCGGCAACCCGATCGTCACATTCACCCCCTCTTCCCAGGAGAGCAGCTTGAGCGGAATCAACCCTTGATCGTGATAGAGACAGACCACCCCATCAAACTCTCCCCGCACGGCACGAACGAACAGCGAATCTGCCGGGAATGGCCCCGCAACCAGCAGGCCCCGGGACTGTGCTTGCTGCACGGCTGGCGCGATAATGCGTGCCTCCTCATCGCCAAACGCGCCAGCTTCACCAGCATGCGGGTTCAGGCCAGCAACCGCCAGGCGTGGCCGTAGCAAGCCATGGAAGCGGGACAAGTGCGCCGCGGTGAGGGCGATGGTCTTGAGGATACGTTCACCGGACAACGCCGCAGGCACTTGAGACAGTGCTATGTGCGTCGTCACCAGAATCACGCGCAGCTGGCTACCGACCAGCATCATACGGACTTCTGGAGTGTGGGTAAGGGCCGCCAGTAATTCGGTGTGGCCAGGATAGTCGCGCCCGGCGGCGTGCCACATCGCTTTGCTAATCGGCGCCGTTACCAACCCCTGGAGCGTACCCGCCAAAGCGAGCTGAATGCCGACGGCGACGTACTGATAGGAAGCTTCTCCTCCGGCAGGTGTAGGCTGGCCGGGGCGGCGGCTTTCCGCGGGCAGTTGCGAGAGAGGCAACACCGGCAGGACGTGAGCTTCAGCAGGATACGCCGTCCCTGGCTGCCAGGGCACAGGTGTGAGGGGCGATCCAATGCGGCTAGCCGTCTCACTCACCGCAGACAGATCCCCCAACACTACCACCCGACAGGCATGAGGAGGCGCGCCAGCGGCCTTAAGGGCGACTTCTGGCCCGATCCCGGTGGGATCACCCATAGTGATACCAATCAAAGGAAGCATAGGTTGAGAGAGCGGTTCGTGGTTTCATTAGTGTAGCAGGTAAGGTACGCTTGCGCACCGCTTGTTGTTCCAGACCTGCGTCGTTCCTCCGCGCCCTCGTTCCCAGGCTCTGCCTGGGAACGCCCTGAGTGGCAGGCTCTGCCTGCCGGCGGCCACTCGTGCAGCGGCAGAGCCGCTCGCGTCGTGCGGTCCCAGGCTTTGCCTGGGACCGAGCAGGCCCCAGGAACAAACGCCGTGCGAGTCGGCACGAGAAAA
>JACQEL010000277.1 GCA_016200595.1 Deltaproteobacteria bacterium | reverse complement strand
GTCCTTGACGATCGCGTCGAGCTTGTCCTTCACGTACTGCGCGTCGATCACTACCTCGCGCCCGCCCATCTCGGGACTGTCGAACGACAGATCTTCCAGTAAACGCTCGACCACGGTATGCAATCGGCGCGCGCCGATGTTCTCGGTGCGTTCGTTTACCACCGCGGCGATGCGGGCGATCTCCTCAGCCGCATCGGGGAGAAAGGTCAGCTTGACCTTTTCGGTGTCGAGGAGCGCAACGTATTGCATGAGGAGCGCGTTACGCGGCTCGGTGAGAATGCGGACGAAGTCCTCACGGGTGAGCGGGTCGAGTTCGACGCGAATGGGAAAGCGACCCTGAAACTCGGGAATCAGATCCGAAGGCTTGGCGGTGTGGAACGCACCCGAGGCAACGAACAGAACGTGGTCGGTGCGTACCATGCCGTATTTGGTATGAACCGTACTGCCTTCGACCAGAGGTAAGAGATCCCGCTGCACTCCCTGACGCGAGACATCTGGGCCGTGGATCCCTTCGCGACTGGCGATTTTATCAATTTCGTCGATGAAGATGATGCCGGTTTGCTCTACCCGTTGCACGGCCTCACGCACGACCGATTCCATATCGACCAGTTTGTCGGCCTCTTCTTGCGTGAGCAGTTCGAGTGCCTCGGGCACTTTGAGCCGGCGCTTTTTGGTCTTCTTGGGCATGAGGTTAGAGAACATCTCTTTGAGCTGGTTCTCCATTTCCTCCATGCCCTGCGGCGCCATGACTTCGATAAAGGGCATGGCCGACTTCGCCACCTCAAGTTCGACCTCACGGTCGTCAAGCTTGCCTTCACGCAGCATCCGGCGCATCTTTTCGCGCGTGCCTTGAGCAGTTGTCCCGGGATCGCTCTCGCTGCCAAACCCGGTGCGAGGTGAGGTCGGTGGCAGTAACAAATCCAGCACGCGTTCCTCTGCTTGCGCCCGTGCCTTGACCTCGATCTGCTCTTTGGCCTCCTGTTTAATCATGTTCACGGACAACTCAGCCAGGTCGCGTACCATCGACTCAACATCTCGACCAACGTATCCCACCTCAGTGAACTTTGAGGCCTCAACCTTGATAAAGGGGGCCTGGGCCAGTCGCGCCAGACGCCGAGCGATCTCGGTCTTGCCGACCCCGGTGGGGCCAATCATCAGAATATTTTTGGGAGCAATTTCGTCTCGCAATTCTTCAGGTACCTGTTGGCGACGCCAACGGTTGCGCAAGGCGATGGCCACCGCGCGTTTGGCGTTACGCTGGCCGATGATGTAGCGGTCCAACTCGGAAACAATCTCTCGTGGGGTCATCACGTGCATGCGCGCTTCGTCGCTCAGGCTCAAGGCACGTTCAGCGGCTTTGGTCATATTAGAGCTCCTCGACCATGATCTGATCATTAGTAAAGACACAAATCGCCGCGGCTATACGCATGGCCTCCAGAGCGATGGTGCGAGCATCAAGTTCCGAGTGCTGTATCAAAGCGCGCGCAGCCGCAAGGGCGAAGTTGCCGCCCGAGCCGATGGCCAAGATGCCGTCGTCGGGCTCCAAAACATCTCCACTGCCAGAAATTAGCAGAGAGGATTCACGGTCGGCCACTGCCATCAGCGCCTCCAAGCGACGCAGGACTCGGTCCGCACGCCAGTCGCGGGCCAATTCCACCGCGGCTCGGCGCAGGTTCCCGTTGTATTCATCCAGTTTCTTTTCGAATTTCTCACACAGAGTCAGTGCATCGGCAGTGCCACCGGCAAACCCGGCGAGCACCCGCCCTTGCGATAGCCGGCGAATTTTGCGCGCGGTGTGTTTGACCACCGCGTTCCCGAGACTAACCTGCCCGTCGCCGGCCATGACGATGCTATCTTTGTGCCGGAGAGAGAGAATGGTAGTGCCGTGCATTTCCTCTCGCATCACGCCCCCCCCAGTAGCCAGTAGCCAGTAGCCAGTAGCCAGTGAAAAAAGGCAAACGGTACCATGGTCTTCTTCATTCTCATTACTTCTTATTCTCCCTTATAACTGACAACTAACAACTGGCAACTAACAACTTTCCGCGCTAGGCGCGTGGATGCGCCTTATCATACACCTGCATGAGCCGGTCGAGATTGACGTGGGTGTATTTCTGCGTGGTCGAGAGGCTGGAATGACCGAGGAGTTCATGAATCGCCCGCAGGTCCGCCCCAGCATCGAGGAGATGCGTGGCAAAGGTATGACGCAACGCATGCGGGCTGGTTTTGAGCGCGATGCCGCAGTCTCGTGCGTACCCGGCGACGAGACGCGCTACGCTCCGCGTGGTGAGCCGCTCGCCTCGAGTATTGAGAAAGACCGGCAAGGACGTCAACGGAGAAGACAACGTGTGCTGTCTTTTGGGAACGACTAAGGCCGGGATCTGTACGCGATAATGGTCCAGGGCGGCAAGGGCTTTGCGACCGATCGGCACGATGCGCTCTTTGTTGCCTTTCCCCTTGACCCGCACGACCTCCAAGTTGGTCTCAACCTCCGACCAATTAAGGCCGACCAGTTCACTCACGCGCAGACCACACGAGTACAACACTTCCAGGATCGCTCGGTCCCGCAGGCCAGGAGGGGTATCGAGTGGAGGGGCATCGAGCAGACGAAACATATCGTCGATCGGCAAATAGGTTGGCAGTGGCTGATCTTTTTTCGGGGACCCTATTTGCAAGGTTGGATCGCGCTCAATGACTCCTTCACGCAACAGAAAACGCAGAAAACTCTTAATGGCCGAGAGCTTGCGGCCGATCGAGCTTTTCTTGTGGTGGCGATACAACGTGGACAGGAAGGCGTGTATATGGTGATGATTAATCTCGCTGATCCCTAGTGCACGAACGTAGTATAGCGGTCGATTAAAGGCTGTAGGTCGGGTATGTTCATCGCTTGAGAAGAAATGCGACTATGATACCAACAAGCTCCTGCTGAAGGAAGTAGCGCTGGGCATGGGCAAGAGCGGGGGGGAGCATTAGGAAATTCTTACAGTGCAGGGGCGGTCATGCTTCGACAAGCTCAGCATGACCGGGTTTTGCCCGTACTCTTGCTCCCTAACCCGTTCGCCCTGAGCCTGTCGAAGGGTGAACCGCGGCTTTTTCAACGACCCGTGGCCAGATCGTAAGAATCAGCTAATGCACCCGAGCGGGGTATGAGTAGCACAAGGATGCACGTATGAAATCCTGTTATCGTTGTCAGTCTGAGATTGTCAGCAAAGACCGCATTGGCCGGCGCGATACCTGCCCCAGTTGTGGCACTGATTTGCGCTGTTGTCTCAATTGCACCTTCTACGATACCCATTATGCTAATGCCTGTCGCGAACCCAATGCCGATCCAGTGCTCGATAAAGAGGCAGGAAACTTTTGCGAGTTCTTTACCTTCGCTGAACATCGACAGCAGCAACAGTCGGCAACGACCGATGCCCGCGCCCGGCTTGACGCGCTTTTTAAGAAAAAGGCGTAAAGCGTAAGACGTGAAAGCTAAAACGTAGAGCGTAAAACGTAAACAGAAGCCAGGAGTCCTCTTCATTACTCATTACTCATTACTCGTTACTCGTTACGTTTTACTATGTCCCTGCCAGAGCGCTTCATATGAGACCCTGCTACTCCTGCCAGACACTGGCCTTTATGCTCTTTCTGTTGCTATTCCCTGCCTGTCGGAGCGACCCTCACAGTGCGCGGGGTGTTGCCGAACGATTTCTTGACGCTCATTACGTCGAGATTAATCTCCAGGCAGCCAAACCCTACTGCGCGGGACTCGCCTTGAGCCGATTAGAAGACGAGATCCGTCTGACTGAGGGACAAGCGGTTGATGAGAGCACGCGCAAACCGCAGGTCCATTACCGCTTGAGCGAGGAGAAGCCGCGCGGGGAAAAGGGTGTCTCTTTTGTTTATGAGACGAGGATCTCGGTGGCTGGTGCTGGGGACTTCACCAAGAAGGTGCTGCTTACCATGCGTCAGGATGAACAAGGGTGGCGAGTGGTCAACTATAGCGAATTTGATTGACTCCTGCCCTTTCTCTGGATTCGTAGGTAAAATTACTGCATGGCCGCTCTCTGGTGGGGAACTAATAGTGAACTGTTGACAACGCCCAGGAAAGAGGAGGAGAATGTTTTGATTCATAGTTCTTTCCCGCGACTTTCTCGCGCAGGAGAGAAAAAGCCGAGCAAAAGTCAAAGAATGCTGACCTCAACTGAAAGGAGGAGCACGTATGCAGGACAAGACTTATGTCATTACTGAGATTGTCGGCGTGTCCGACGACTCCATTTCTCAGGCGGTCACTAACGCCATCGCCCGAGCGAACCAGACCCTCAAGGCCTTAGACTGGTTCGAAGTGAAAGAAGTCCGTGGCACGGTTGTCGACGGCAAGGTTGGGCAGTACCAGGTCACGCTTGATGTTGGGTTCCGCTATCTCTCGGATGAGGAAATGCGGGCTTGGGTCCAAGGGTGAGCTGGCGGGAAGAAAAATCGCAAACACATGGAGGGACGATTATGCAGGACAAGACATATAAACTCATTGAGTTGGTCGGCGTGTCTGCGACGTCGATGGAAGATGCCATCCAGAACGCCATCGGCCGTGCCAATCAAACCCTCAAGAACCTTGATTGGTTCGAGTTGGTCGAAGCACGGGGCCTCATTCAGGACGGGAAGGTTGGGCAATATCAGGTTAAGCTCAAGGTTGGTTTCCGTTTGATGGGATAGACGTGTCTTTAGCCTCGCGCGCGGCGGGCACGTAAAAGCGTTCGATGTACTCCTTTACCATACGGCGGGCGGAGAAAAGGGGGGTGATCGAGCAGATTGCCTCCTTCACTATCTGTATCCAACCACGCGGGACCCCGTCAGAGTCCCGTTGGTAATACAGCGGGACGATTTCTTTCTCCAAAAGCTGGTACAGGGTATGGGCATCGCTGAGGTCACGTTCGTTCAGGTCGGCAGCAGAGTCGGCGGCGTAGATCCTCCAGCCGTTTCCCCCATTATATCCCTCCTCCCACCAGCCATCGGCTACGCTTAAGTTCGGCACTCCGTTAAGCGCGGCCTTTTGCCCGCTCGTTCCGCTTGCTTCTAGGGGAGGGACGGGATTGTTCAACCAGACGTCAACTCCTTG
>JACQEL010000276.1 GCA_016200595.1 Deltaproteobacteria bacterium | reverse complement strand
CCGCCCGCGGCCATACGCTTTGCGGAGGTAGGTGAGCGTCTGTATTCCAGGACCTTTCGCGATAACTTCCACATCTCGAATCTGGCCAATGACCGCAAACTTTATTGGCATCCATAGAGCAGGAAACTCTCAGTAAGGCAAGTTGTTATTTGCTACCTAACGTTCCCGATCACCGTTTGCCGCCCGAATGAGACTGTTGAGGTCTACCCTAAACCGCAAGCAGGCGGCAATACGGGGCAACGGGTTGGTTAGGCGGCGGCCTCAGCCTGCTTTGGTTGGTGTTGTGCTCTTTCCCTCAGCGCTTCGTGCAAAGCTCGTGCTTGCTCTTTATAGAAGGCCACGCGCTCTTCCCAGCTCTTGTCTTTTAGTTGTTCATGGTGTGTATCTCGAATCCGCCGAGTCATCTCAACTGTCTTCAGTTTCCTCTCCTGCTCCATAGGTCGTTACCTCTCGTGGTGAATAAATCTCAATGGTCTTGTAGCCATACTCTCGATTGACGGCGTTAAACAAGCGGATCTTGTCAAACCGCACGATATGTTTGAAATTCCAGCTAACCAGCATATCGACTTCGGCCACAGTCGCCAAGGCAAGATGGAGAACGGCGTTGGAGAATGTGACCGGGAGAATCCTTCTTTCTTGGTAGAATGTGGCTAACTGGCGGACCTCATCTGTCAACTCTGCAAACTGTGGCTCTAAGGTAAGTAGCTCGGCGTATTGGGTCCTCACCTGTTCTGGAGCAGGCAGGATCTCGGCGGCAACAATCTCAGAGAGAACCGGCTTAAAGATGCCGCGTAAGAAGTCCTTCATCAGCCCGTTCGACCACGGCGCAAACTCCTCATCGAAGCACCCCCCGATGACGGAAGTATCAATAGAGTTTATCCGAAATAAGATTGTGTCAGATTTTCAAGCGACGTTTGCGGACCTGGACGCGCAAGTTGTGTAAGCCACATGCCACAGTCATCACTAAATCTGAGAAGCTCTCCTTGGCGTTGCGGAGTACGTCTTTCACAATACGAGAGCGTTTCAGGGCTGTCGGGTCTGGCTCACCGGCGGTTCATAGCCCTGAAAGCCGGTGTCTTTATACAAGAGGGTGTTGGGGGGATAACAAAGCGCTTCCTGATCAGCAATCTTTTTGTCGTGGGTCTTGCCCGCATACGTCTGCCTCAAGTAGCCTACCCGCTTGGTCTTAGCCTGGACTATCCCCACGTTCTTATCCCTGTGGGTCTTGTGTTTGCCACTGTAGTGCAGGGCCTGTTTTTCTGGGCTTTGCGGGCGCTGCCGGCGGCGGTCCGTCCCCTCACTGATCAATTCTCTGGCCGCGCGTTTGCCGCTTTCCGGGGGAGCAACCTGGCTGGGCTGGCGTTGCGGCATCACCTCCAACGCCGCCAGGGTCTGCTGCAAGAGGGGGAGCAAGTGATGCACCCAGTAGTTCACGCGCGACTGGCTCAACTCGAACACTTCGCCCAGCAGCGTCTGGAGAGGATAGGCCTTCTGGTAGACCAACATAAACAACAATTTCTGCTCCGCTGTCTGCAACTGCCCTTTGCGCCCGCCGCCCACCGCCCGCTGGCGCACCGTGCCCCTCTGCGTGGTGTCCGCACGGGTTTGTTCGTAAAGTTCGGAGAACACGGGCAGCAGCATGCCAAACTCTTTGGGGG
Source organism: Deltaproteobacteria bacterium (assembly GCA_016200595.1). GTDB lineage: Bacteria > Desulfobacterota > Binatia > Bin18 > Bin18 > JACQEL01. The sequence goes on along the minus strand of JACQEL010000276.1, from coordinate 4,205 downwards.
TCAGTCCCGTCAGGGCCAGAAACTTCCGCCGATTCTTCTTCAGCCGTTGCTATTCAAGCACCCCCCCATTTTAGCTTATTTCGGATAATGTCTAATGGTTCAAACGCCGTCGGTGTAATTTCCATGACCTTGAGCTGTTGAATGAGTTCCTTGATCGTCCCTTCCGTGGGTTGAGGGGTGGGGACAGCAATACTCGGGACGACCCTCTTAGGTGAGGAGTCCCCTGGGGTGGCAGCGAATAGGCAGTGACCAGAGAAGAATAGAGGTAGCAGGCCAACGCATAGCGCAGGAAGGATGAGATTTCGATAGCGATTGTTAGTTCTACTCATTGTGAGAGTGTCTCGTTGCCTAACGTTGCTGCTCAGGGGCGCGGCCCCAAAACGTGTCCTTTCACATTTATCCTAAATCGCCATAGGGTCCGCGTCCCTTGCAGCAGAAAGTTAGAAGGTGCTGCGCTCCTCCTCGCGCCGGGTTGCTTGAAAAGCCGGGATCTCATCCTTGAACCGAACCCATCGCACGTCATGACTCACCCATGAATGATGAGTTGGAGGAAATGATTCCGGCTCGTCTAGACTGCATGTCGTCACATCAATACTAGAGAGGTCAGTGGTATGCTGGTACGTTAACGGCGTACCACAAGAGCCGCATAAGGTCCGGGTGACTGGCTGGGACGAGTGGAACTCAACTGGTTGGCCACGAGTGAATGCAAATCGTTCGATCGGGAACGTGACCCATGCTACGACGGGAGCACCCGCAGCCTTTCGACACGTCCGGCAGTGACAGATCATGCTGTTCGTCGGCTCGCCATTTACACGGTAGCGAATGGAGCCACAGCAACAGCCACCCTCGACAGTACCTGTGTTCATTCCCTTCTGTCCTTGCGCCACCTAACGTCCCGCGCTCACCGCGAGCCGCCCCACCGTGGCCTTTCGGGTTTAGCAAGAATCGCAACCGGGCGGCGATGCGGTGCAGCGCAGAGTTAGCCTCTCAGTTCCTGGAATGCCGCGACCGGCACCCGTCGCTCAACCGCTACCGCTTTGCGCAGGGTCTTGATGCGTTCAATCTCGTGGAGAGTCTGTGCCGTAAAGTACGACTCCCCACAATGTGGGCACGACCATAAGGGAATGTCTTCAATCACGAGCAACGATGGCCTACGACCAAAGCTCCGAGTGACTTCTCGCTGCTGCACCCCCGTCCGACCACACGCGGCACAGCGCGGCTTAGGCACGATAGACCGTGAGGACGAAGAGATTAGCGTCCGGGGCAATCTTGACGACCGTTTCGGCGGAGATGTCGCTGAGCGTGTGGCCTCGGACAATATATTTGACTTCGCGCGTTTGCCGATCACGCTGGCGCTTGACGATCGCGCCCGTGAGGATAATGTTTTCGAGATCGAAGATGGTGAGATTGTCATCGTCAAGTTCCTCCGCCGCGTGGATAGACATGACATAGTTCAGAGAACGGAGCAAATCACGGAGCCGGTTGATAGTAACTCGGGCCACATCCGCATTCTATGGGAATATGGGTTATGTGCCTGCTATGAAAGTAAGTAGCTAAGTCCTTGAATTCATTAGGTGCGATCCTACTTTCATCGGTGGTGGCGAAGCTCCACTTCATGATGCCTAACGTCGCCGATCACCTGCCGCCGCCCAACCGTTACTTTCAGGTTCATCCTGAACCGCAAGCAGGCGGCGGTCAGGTGCAGTGGCTTAGTTAGACCATCTGTCAGGCGAAGGCACGTTAGCTTCGTGGCTCTTGTCGTCTAAGTGCGCCGCGCCAACTTGCTGATACAGCTCTCGCAATACACTCACTGCTTGTTCGGCTAAGGCAAACCAGTCCGGATTCTGTACGCAGGCCGGGTGGGAGAGCACTTGCTGTTCCACCAAATCAGCCACCAGCGAGGTTCTGTCTAACAATTCATGGCAACCAAATGATCCTGGCTTGTACTGCTCTGCCCAGTGTGGGCCGTGGTCAGCTAGTAGCTCGTCAGCTAGCCGTTGACGTTCTTGCTCTGTGTCGGATGCGTGGGTTACGGGTTTGCTCATACTTGGCTCTCCAATCTAGCTTGGCGAAGGATGCTCTTGAGCGTGCCCGGCGGCAAATCATCTGACATTTTACCGGGGACAGTCACCTTGCCTGATTTGAGGGAATGTTTGAATTGCCTGTGACTTCCTTTCTGAGCGACTTGGACCCAACCGTCGTCTGTCAGCAATCGCACCACCTCCCGAACTTTCATGTTCTGTCTTCTACCTCGCGCTCTCGTTCCCTTAGTCTCAGAATTTTGTAGCCTTCGGCTTCCTCGTCCCTACAACTGGTAGCCTATCCTTTTTTGAGAGGTTTTTTGAATAATGCCTTCTTGTTAGACCGCCTTCCGACATCTGGCACGCTTATCTCAGCGGCTCACCGGTGATTTCGCAGAGAACTTGTCGTATCTCCTCGGGAATTGCCGCTTTGGATACAAGTCTGGCGAGCCTCGCGCTATCACCGCTCTCCTTCGAAAAGCGCACCTCGTAGCGGCGCGCCACGCAATCAAGGATCAGGCCACCTGGCGCACGGTCGAGAGCGATGTTCCCCCAAGACTTTTCAACGTCGGCGGCGATTCGCTCCCGTGTAGCCGCCAGACCTTTCAGGCGCTCGGATAGGTCCTCAACCGCCCGGGCAAGGCGCTCTGCAGGCGTCCCGGCTTGATCGCGCTGCTGCAGGAAAATCGGTTTGAGTATGGCACCTTCATACCTGAGACGAATCACCTCGTCCTTGAGGCCGCGTGCTTCCTCCATAATGCTAGCCTTCACCTCCTGTGGCAGCGGAGGTTCAGTAGACAGGCCAGCGGCCTCCCGCTTCTCGGCGAGGAAGCGACTTACTGCTTCTGGGTCTAGCAGGTAGTTCTCCAACTCGCGGCGATTTAGGACCTTCAGCGTTGCTCCCTGCCCCAAGCGCCCGACCATACTCTTAACCTCAGAGTCGTCCCGCTCGTCGCGATCCGAAATGAACCACAGACGAATTCGCCGCCGAGAGAGAAGAGCGATAGTAGCCTCGGCGGCGAAATGCGCGAAATTCCGAACGCCTCCCATCTGTACGAAGCCTACGTTGGCCTTGGAAAAATCAATACCAAGAGTCCTGGCGAGTTCCCTAAGTACGGCCTCGTCCGAGGGGCCCTCGACGAACAAGAGCCGATCGTACATGAACACGGTACTGAGCCGCAGGCCGAGCTCCGCCGGAACCTTTAGCGCCCCGTCTCCCGCATCGAGCTGTTCAATAGCCGTGCGCCCCAACTCATTCCGCGAGACGAGGTAGATGTTCTGGAACGACACAGAGTCCACGAAGTTGGTCGAGTGTGTGGTGACAAACATCTGCACCGTCTGACTGCGTTCGCGCAGATAGCTGTAAACAACATGTTCGAGGCCAGGATGCAGGTGCGCCTCGGGTTCCTCGAGCAAAAGAAGTCTCGGAGTCTTGAGTTCGAGATCAAGCACGAGACGGAGAGCCTCCCTTCCCCCTGCACCATTCGCCTCAACCAAGAACTGGTCGATATCCATCTCCGCACCTCTGCCTGGGCCTCGTCTTGGGTCATCCGACCGCTCGAGATGTGGAGCCTCAGTTTGCAGACGCTGCCGCAAAGACTCATTGAGCATTTGTGGTAGGTCGAACTCTATCCCGATCTGTAGCGGCGCGTCCATGTGCCGGTCAGTGAACTCGTCAAGCGGGCGTCTCGTCGGCCATATCCCAGCCATCGTGCCTGCCTGCAGGTGCCGGTGCACGAGCTCGATGGAGGCAAGGACGTTCGACTTGCCGGCGTTGTTCTTGCCGATAAGCACGTTCAGGCCACCACATGTCTGAAGCGAGGCTTTCTCAATACTACGGAACCGTCGTATCTCGACCGATCGGATTCTCATTCGGCGCCCCTGTTCGATCCAACACGCACGATCTTCACACGCGGTCTAACGAGAGATTAAGCGGCGGTGGGTTGCGGACTCTCAGTGAATTGACAGGCGTGTGGTCCCGCCGTCCGCTTGAATCTTTAGTTGGCCGGCTTTGCTCAGCAGGCCTGCTACTTGCGCACACGGACGCCCTGCGCTGGATCCCATCGGAGAACCTTGTCACTCTTGGGCAACGGTGCCTCGAGTACCTGCCCCACTGAAACACCGTAGTTCCAATCCGAGGGGCAGATGGCAATGTAACGGGCATAACCTCCCAAGCCGCCTTTG
>JACQEL010000275.1 GCA_016200595.1 Deltaproteobacteria bacterium | reverse complement strand
TTGACTTCTGCCGTCCACGAATTTCTCGCGATAAGCCTTGCCCCGTTAGTGAACAGGAATTCGCTAAGGCCGCGTAACATCAAAAATTGCTTCACTTCGCAAACCGGAAACTACAGTTATCTAAGGAAAGGCTACGCCTTCACCCCAGCTTTCACCGCCAGTGCAGTATAGCTTACGCTCTCTCCGTTCTCAGTGCTTACCGGCAAGCCCGCATCACGCCAGCCCGGCACTACGCGGCCCATCGGGTCCTGCCCGCCCCCGAAACCGCCCTGCATGTTCGTGACGTTGGTGTACCCCGCTTGCGCCATAATTTCCGCCGCTCGCTGCGAGCGCCCGCCAGCCTGACAGCCCACGATCACCGTGGCGTCTTTGGGAATATTTGCTTCCACGACTTTCAGAAAGTCCGGATTCGGGGCCGGCTGGCCAGGTGCCGAGAAGAAGATCACTGGGATATTGATCCCGCGCTGGGGATGACCAGCGGTGAATTCCGGCACCGTGCGGACATCGAGGTAAATGGCAGCAGGATTTTTCTCCAAGATATCATGTGCTTGTGGTGGGGTGGTTTGTTTGACCGGCATAATTAGAGGCTCCTTTCTGTTTCTCAGCGAAGCCGAAGAGCTTCAGGCTTCTTGCTGACTACAGGAATCGTTTATAATCACCCCCGCGCTGGGTCTAGCCCATCAGCCGTCGCTACGCGACGAGGTGCCTGGGTTCTCCCTCTACCGGCCTTAAAAGGCCGGCCTGCCGTCATGCGCAATTCATGCCACGCTTCCTTTAGCCTCGCGGCGCGAGGCTCTGAGGGTAGCCGGGGGTTTTAACCCCCGGCGAGGAGAGATGGGGATTCAACTCCCGGCTTCACGCATCCTCATACCTGGGCTCCCGCTTCTCCAGAAATGCGGCGATACCTTCCCGCACATCCTTAGTGCGCGTGGTGAGGATCTGATTACGGTCCTCCATGGCAATCGCGGCTTCGAGAGACGGAGCATCGACCGAGTAACGCAAGCACTCTTTAGTCAGGCGAACACCGAGCGGGGAATTACGTAAGATCTTGCGAGCCATCTCCTCGGCCGTGCGCTCGAGTTCGGCATCGGGAACGACACAAGAGACTAAGCTGGTCTTCAGCGCCCGCGGAGCATCGATGAAATCTCCGGTCAACAGCAACTCCGAGGCGATCGACGAACCAACGATGCGCGGCAGGAAATAACTCACGCCGACATCGCAGGCCGACAAACCAATACGGATGAACGCGGCATTCATCCGCGCCGACTCTCCGGCAATACGGATGTCGCTGGCCAACGCCAAAGCAAAGCCGCCTCCTGCCGCAGCACCATGCACAGCGGCAATAAACGGCTGCGGTGCCCGATGAATCTTCATCGCCAGCTCCGCAATATGGCGCTGAGCGCGCAACCCTTGGGTGACTGACCCCGGTTCACTCCCCGCGTTAGTTTCCTTGAGATCAAGTCCAGCGCAGAATGCCCGCCCAGCGCCACGCAGGATCACTACACGAATGCTCTGGTCGTCGTGGAGCAGATCAAGCACGGTGTGCAGTTCGTCCACCAACCGCCGACTTAGGGCGTTGAGCACCTGGGGTCGGTCCAAGGTCAACCATAGCAAACCACCATCACGGCGCAATTCTAAGGTTTCGTAGGGTGCATTCATATCATCCTCTCGATTAACTTAAGAAGGTGGGCACTGCCCACCCTACATCTACATCAATCGTAACCAGGGACTTCAAGCCCTTTGTTGTTTGGCTAATAGCTAATAGCTAACAGCTAAAAGCCTTTCTTCAAATCAACGAGCGCGACTGGCAACCATCCACATTAATACAAGCGCCCGCTACCCAGTGGGCTCGATCTGAGGCGAGAAACACCACGACGTCTGCCACCTCCTCGGGCGTACCGAAACGACCGAAAGGCAGCTCAGCTTTGACGAAAGCAGCGATCGCCTCGGGATTCTCTTTCTGTCGCTTCTCCCACGACCCGCCGGGAAAGAGAATCGAGCCAGGCGCGACACTATTGACGCGAATGCCCTGTGGCGCCAGTTCTCGTGCCATCTCTTTGGACAAGCTGATCATTGCCGCTTTGGCCGCGTTATAGGTCATCGGCCCACCCCATTCACGACCATAGATCGAGGCGATATTGATCACACAGCCGTTCTTTTGCTCGCGCATCAGTGGCACCACCAACCGACACAGTTCCAGCGCGGAAAAGAAATTGAGGGCGAACCCGCTTTGCCAATCCTCACTCGAGGCTGCGAGATTTCCACCCGGCCGCGAGCCACCGACATTATTGATGAGAATATCGACTCGGTCGAACCGCTTTTGCGTCTCTTCGACCCAACGGCGGGCATCGCCTTCGCTTGTCACGTCTCCGGCAAACCTCAGGGCCTCCGCCCCTTTGCCGTGTACTTCTTGCGCGACCTGATCGAGTCCTTCCTTTCCGCGTGCGCACAGACTGAGCTGGCTTCCCTCAGCCGCCAGGCCCAGCGCGATAGCGCGGCCAATCCCACGGCTCGCGCCACTGATCATTGCCACTTTACCTTTGAGTCCTAATTCCACGTTTTCCTCCAGTGTTAGCTGCTAGCATATGGCTTATAGCTGAGGACGAGAACTCTATGCCATAGAGCGAACGCAGTGAGCGAGCTATATGCCATATGCTCTAGACCTTGCCAGGATCAAGGCTCTGCCGCTAGACTAGGCGCCCAGTGGCAAAGGAGGACAACATGCCGGATCATTTCATCCTGGAAAAAGACGGTCGTCTCGCGACGCTCACGTTTAACCGGCCGGAGAAGCGCAACCCCTTGAACGAGGAAATCGTCTTGGAACTGGAGAGCTTGCTGCACCAGGTGCGGGACGATAAAGACGTACGGGTGCTGATCTTCACCGGCACTGGCAACACTTTCTCCGCCGGCGCGGATCTGACTCAGGTCAAAGGAGTCACTGACCGAGAAGAACGTCAGCGCATCTTTGCGCCCATGGGGAGACGGCGAGGACGGCTTATCGGTCGAGTCCTGGAGGTGCTCGTGCAGCTCGAACAGGTGACCATCGCTGCGATTAATGGATATGCTGTTGGTGGTGGTTGGTCCCTGGCTCTGGGCTGCGATTTGCGCATCGCCGTAGCAGGTGCCGAATTCTGGTTTCCTGAGGTGGACCTCGGGGTTCCGTTAAGCCCGGCCTCAACTGCGTTGCTTGCCGCTCACATTGGTCCTGCGCTGGCAAAGGAAATCATCATTACTTGCCGTCATTTCAAGGCCGAGGAGTTGCTCCCCTTAGGCTTGATTAACCGCGTAGTGAAGAAAGAAGAGCTGAGCGCGACGGTGCGGGAACTTGCGCAGAGCCTGGCGAATAAAAATCCGACAGCGGTTATGGTATCTAAAGCTACCGTCAATGCCTTGGTCTTGAATCAGGCGGTCATCCGACCGGATCTGTTGTTGGCGAGGGAGTGATGCCACACTTTGCTCTCCTAGCCCTCTCATCCTGTCCCTCCGTGTGGCCTTGATTAATCAAGGCCCCACCAGGAGAGAGAACCCATACTCAAAGGACTAGAGACCCGTTCTAGAACAGGAACATTACATGGACTGGCAAAAAGAATATGAGGCTCGCCTCACCACTGCTGACAAGGCAGTCAAAGTCGTCAAATCAGGAGATCGCGTAGCGATTCCGGTTTATTCCAACCCTGCGCTGGTTGCCGAGGCTTTGGCCAATCGACTGAAAGAGCTGAGCGGCGTGACCATTCTTGTCGGGGCGACGGCGTCTGACCTGCCCTGGTATCACCCCGACGCGGCCCGGGCGTTTATGATCGAGCCCTGGTACACCAGCCCCTATTTGCCCAAGCCCATCCGGCAGATGGTCAACGAGAAGCGCAGTGATCACCGCGTCTGCCCGAGCGCCCTCCTCACCAAGACGCTGGAAGAAGGGCGGGCGGATATACAACCCCCGGATGTGGTCCTGCTCGATGTCTCTCCGCCCGACCATAACGGGTTTGTCAGCTTTGGTGGCGGAGTCTGGGATAAGAAAGAACTGATTCGCTACTCACGCACGGTGATTGCCGAGGTTAACCGCAGCTTTATCCGTACCGGCGGCGACAACTTCGTGCACCTCAGTGAGATCGACTCCTTCGTCGAATTACCCGGTTCGGAAGAGTTTCGTCCGCCGTTTCCGGCCATCGAATTGAGTGAGCAGGTCAAGAAGATCGCCGCCCACGTCGCGCCGGTGATCCGCGATGGCGACACTATCGAAGTCGGCGCCGGCAGCACCAGCGAAGCAATCGTTCAGGCCGGTATATTCGCTGGTCGCAACGATCTGGGCTGGCATACCGAACGGATTCCCCGGGGCGGGGTCGAGTTGGTGCGTCAGGGGATCTTCACCGGTGCGCACAAGACTCTCCATCGCGGCAGGGCCGTAGCGACCGCGGTGGCTTTCAGCCGCGAGGAGCGTGACTTCGTCAACCAAAACCCCAACTTCGAATTGTACGGCGTCGCGTATGTCAACCATCTGCGCACGATCGCCGCGCACGACAACATGGTGGCGATTAACAACGCCTTGCGAGTGGACTTGACTGGCCAGGTCGTAGCTGACTCCTTTGGACCGCAGATGTTCACCGGCACGGGCGGTTTGCCAGAGTACGCTATCGCTTCGGTGTATGCTAAAGGCGGGCGTTCGATCATCGTTCTGCCTTCGACGACCTCTGATGGCAGGATCTCACGCATCGTGCCGTTAATGGAGGAAGGAAGTTTTGTCACTTCACCGCGCCAGTTCACCGATTATGTCGTCACCGAGTACGGGGTCGCCCGACTGTTTGGCAAGACTCAACGTCGTCGCGCCGAGGAATTGATAGCCATCGCTCACCCTGATTTTCGTCCCGAGTTGGAGAAGGCAGTGAAGCGGGTGTTTTGGCCTAAACAGGACTGAGTGCTGAGTAATGAGGACTGAGTCAAAGGCTTTTATTTTTGTTATGTCCTGCTCAGTCCTCAGTCCTCATAGCTCAGTCCTTTTTCATGAGGAGTACGAATAATGCCGAGCAAAGAACAATGTCCCGAGATTCGGGCCGAGATTCGCAAGTTCTGTAGTAAATACAGCGACGAGTATTGGCGTAAGCTCGACCAGGAACATAAGTATCCTGAGCAGTTCGTGCAGGAGTTGAACGAGGCGGGTTGGCTCGCCGCTCTGATCCCCGAGCAGTATGGTGGCTCCGGCCTGTCGATGAAAGAGGCGAGCGTTATCCTGGAAGAGATCAACCGCTCAGGGGGTAACTCGGCTGCGTGCCATGCGCAGATGTACATCATGGGCGCCCTCCTCCGTCACGGCAACGAAGAGCAGAAGCGCCGTTATTTGCCGCAGATCGCCACGGGCGAGCTGCGCTTGCAAGCCTTCGGCGTTACCGAGCCTGAC
>JACQEL010000274.1 GCA_016200595.1 Deltaproteobacteria bacterium | reverse complement strand
CACCACCAGCAAACGTGCTTGAGTGCACATTGCAATAAGCCGTGCCTGCGCGTATCGCATCTATCACTTCGGCAAGTTCTCCGGCGGCGATACCCTGTGCCGCAACGGGAACGACATCACCAGAGACCAACACCCTTTCCACCACCCCCGGAGATGCCGGGCAGGCCGGCGTTCCGGCTGGACCATTTCCTAGGTTCGAACAGAGAAAAAGAACAATACCTCCGTTGACAGACTTTTGGCCAAAGTGGATATGAGCTTGCGTGACGCCCGCCACGTCGCTATAGCTCAGGTTAACCGTGACTGTGGTTTCATCGTGGTTGATCTGCACCCGGCAGAGGCCTTCTCCCGGGGACGAGATCGCTGGAACTTCCTGGAGCCCAATAAGTTTGGCATGGTGGGTATCGGCCAGCGCCGGGGCGCTGAGCAGAGCCAATAAAGAGACCGCGCTTATGGCCTCGGTGAACTTACGAGACTGGATCATACCTCCTCCTTCTTATGCAGGCGTGTGAATTAATAGTGCCGCCTACACGACTACACTTTTCTCTCTCAGGAGAGCAAACCCGCAATACTCAGGAAGGAGGTTTTTTTCTAATACCCTGGAGCGGGCTCTAAGTTCGTCTCTCGTTTATGGAAAATTGACCGCCGATCACTTCCTGTCCTAAATTCCCTACAGCCGATGCCCCTTTGCATAGCCAGGTAGGGTGGGTCGCGACCCACCCTACGTCACTCAGCTTTCTGCTGATCGCTGAAAGCTGACAGCTCCCCTACTCAGATCCCATACAGCCGATGCACATTTTCATAGGTAATTTTGCGTGTCACTTCGGCGGGAACACCGGCGAAGTTCTGTTCGATCACCGCGCGGGAACGCGGCCAGGTCGAAGCCCGGTGAGGGAAATCCGACGCCCACATCAGGCTGTTCTCTCCGGGAAATTCGTAGGTCATCACTCCCGGCCGGTCATCCTGGAAAGTGGCATAGACTTGGCGCTTGAAGTAGTCACTGGGCTTCGTCGTGATCGGCGTGGGATCGACATAGCGCAGCGTTTCATAGCACACATCGAGACGATACAGGTAGTGAGCAATCCAGCCAATGTCGTTCTCCGCCGACACGAGGGTGAGGCGGGGGAAGCGATGCAGCACCCCATTGTAGATGAGATCCGTCAGCGAGTACTGAATCTCATGGATGATCGACATCGTGGAAGCGACCCGCCCTTTGCCGAATTGAACGCTTCTTTTGCCCGTCAGGATATGCAAGCTTACGGGGAGGTTCAGATCCTGTGCCGCAGCCCAGAGAGGATCAAAGTGTGGATCGCTGTACGGCAGGTCTCCCGTAGGAGCCGCGTTCATCATCACCCCACGCAGTCCCTTCTTGGCGACACGTTGGAGTTCGCGCACTGCCTCATCGACATCCTGCGTGGAGATCAGCCCGAGACCGATCAGCCGCTTCGGCGCATGGCTGGAAAACTCGGCCACCCAGTCGTTATAGGCGCGGAAGCAAGCCCACTGGAGTTCCAGGTCTTTGAGATGAAAGAGGAACATGCCGAGCGTGGTGTAGAGCAACCCACGGTTTGGTTCACGTTGAGATCCTTGGGGTCTTTGCCGGCCGCGAAAGCGCCTCCCACCGGAAAGGGAGTGAGTCCTTCAGCAAAAAAGAAACTCCCTTTTTTGTCTTGGTAGTTGGTCATGACACGAGGCGCCCGGTCGCGGAGCCCGCGGTCAATTCTTTGCACCCACAGATCTGCCGGTTCCATGGTGTGCGAGTCCGCAGAAAAAATCGACGCGTTTGTCATATTCAGGCCTCCTTTGTCCTAGCGATTATTCCGCAAGCGGTCCCGTCATGTCAATCAAGACGGCTAGCTTTCAGCTATCAGCACTCCGCGTTCACCTCGACAGAACGAGTTTTTGGTCTTGCTGACGGCTGACCGCTGGAGAAACCGCCTCTACCACTGTTTCGGGAAATACGCTACAACCTCGCCGTGGGAGAACATTGGACGTCTGAGATCCTTTCAATTACCACTTGGAGGCGCATTGGGTCCATGGCAAACGAGCCGTGGTCGAACCCTCCCGCTTGCTGACGGCAGAAGAACTGGTAGAGCGAGTGAATGCTCACTTCGGTTGTTCGCACCAAGAACCCCTCGTTATTCCCCAAAAGGTGTCCTGAAAATGCACTAGGTGAGGAGGTATTGTGATTACGCTGCGTCGGTATGCGGCTGGAGAAGTTATTGTCCAAGAACACGACTTTGGCGAAACGGCCTACGTCATCGAACAAGGGCAGGTTGAAGTAATCAAGGAACTCGACGGGCAAAATGTTCACCTGGCTTATCTTGGGGCTGGAGCACCCTTTGGCGAAATGAGCATGATTGACGAGAAGCCCCGCAGCGCCACCGTGACCGCCGTTACCGAGACGGTAGTGAGTGAGCTGCAGCGGGACGACTTTTTCCGCAGCTTTCAGACAGACCCCCAAGTGGCGCTCACCCTCTTAAAAGTGCTCTTTGAGCGTTTGCGTGAGTCACAGGCCACGATTTTGCAGCTCCAAAAAGCTGACCTGCAACCCGCGCCGCTCCCGCAGGAACCGTCGGCCGTAGTCCCTCCTCGGGGACCGCTCACGCTTACGCTGGAAGGGGTCACCCCGCGCGCTGTCGCCGCTCTACCAGAAACTCCTTTTCAAATTACACAATTCCCTTTTCGTATCGGCCGACAGAGTCCAGATCCGCTGGTCTATAATGATTTGATGCTCCCCGACTCCGTGCCGCTGCAAATCTCTCGGCATCACCTCGCCATTATTGCACGCGAAGACCGGGTCGGGGTTGTGGACCGAGGGAGCACACTGGGGACCTGGGTAGATGGTCAACATTTCGGTGGGCCGTCTGGCTTCTCCGGCCCGGTGTTTTTTACTGGGTCAGGGGGAATGCTGGTGTTAGGCAGTCCGGAATCCCCTTTCAGATATCGGGTGAGCCTCCACGCCAAGGTTTCGTGAGCTTCGGCAGGCAACGGCGGAATTAGTCAGCCAAGCGCAAGGCCGACATCCGGGAAGGTCGCTATTTTGCTCCCGCGGAGAAGCCGCTGGCGTTTTCGGTTCTCGCCGATCGTTACCTGAAAGAGTACGCAGCTCTGCCTAAGGCGTAAGCAGCCAATATAACTACAGAAAAAGGACATACGATGCGGTACATCATTTACGGCGCCGGTGGTATCGGCGGGGGCATCGGCGGGCAATTGTTCCATCGCGGTCATGACGTCGTGCTCATCTGTCGCGGCGAGCAACTGACCGCCATTCAACGTCAGGGCTTAACCCTCAAAACCCCAACCGACACTTGCCAACTTCCCATTCGCGCCATCGGCCATCCGCTCGAACTCTCTTTTACTGACAACGATGTCGTCATCCTGACCATGAAATCCCAGGATACCGAGCTGGCTCTGCGCGACCTGGAACACGCCGGTGGCAGTGACGTGCCGATCATTTGTTGTCAGAACGGTGTGGACAATGAGCGCATGGCCGCGCGACGCTTTGCCCGGGTCTATGGCATGGTGGTATGGATGCCAGGGACGTATCTCGAGCCCGGAGTGGTGCTCAATCATGCTACACCGACCGGCGGTCTGCTTGATGCCGGTTGTTATCCGCATGGAGTTGATCCTCTCATCACGCAGGTGACCGCTGATCTCACTGCGAGTGGGTTCAGTGCTAAACCTGATCCGCATATCATGCGCTGGAAATACACCAAGCTGTTAAGCAACCTGTTCAATGCCTTCCAGGCCATCTGCGGCCTCGGAGCGCGCGGAGGGGATTTCGGCCGCACCGTGCGGCAAGAAGCTTTAGCCTGCTACCAAGCCGCGGGCATTGATTTCATTCCCGAGGACGAGATGCGCCAGCGCGTGCAAACTGAGGTGAAACTTGCTGACATCGTTGGTCATTCCCGTGCCGGCGGTTCCACCTGGCAAAGCCTGACCCGCGGCCTTTCCTCGATTGAAGTAGATTTCCTCAACGGCGAAATCGTGCTGCTCGGGAAGCTGCATGGAATCCCGACGCCGTGTAACCACCTGTTGCAGAAAGTCGCCAACCAGATGGCGAGGACGGGAAAACGGCCGGGGAGTCTGAGCGTTGAGGAGTTGCAAGGGATGTTGGCGGAGAGCGGTGCAACTTACGGCTAACGAAATGGAACCACATGGCATTGGTACACACTCAACGTAGCGTGC
>JACQEL010000255.1 GCA_016200595.1 Deltaproteobacteria bacterium | reverse complement strand
CCTTCTCCTGCACCTTGCGTTCATCATCCTGGAGGGTGAGCTGGAAGTAATTCCTGAGCAGATCAATGAGGGGGAGATACGGAGAGGCTTTGCCATGCGAGATCTAGAAGGTCTCCAGCACCAGGCACTCCCGCTGCGAGAGGAGCTTGAACTCATAGAACAAGCGGGACTTCCCGACTCCCGGGTCACCCATCACCCCCGCAATCTGCCCGTGGCCGCTCTTGGCCTGCTCCCACGCGCGCCGTAGCTGTTCGAGTTCGTTCTGTCGCCCAACAAAGCGCACCAGACCGCGGCGCACGGCCACCTGCAGGCGCGTACGGAGCGGCCCGACTCCTACCACTTCATAGATATTGAGTGGGTTACTGACCCCTTTGATCCGCGCTGCTCCCAACGGCTGGCACTCGAAGTAGCCCTCGGTCAGGCGGTAGGTGGGTTCGCTCACCACTATCCCCCCGCCGGTCGCTAGGCTCTGTAAGCGGGCCGCTAAACTGGTGGAGTGACCAATGGGGGTGTACTCCGTGTGCAAGTCATCTTTCCGGATCGAACGTAGCACCACTTCGCCCGTGTTCACCCCCACGCGAATCTCAAGCGGCCGCCGCCCCTCCAGGCGCAGGCGGTCGGCATAGCGCTTGGTGTCCTCCTGCATGCGCAGCGCCGCGTACAGCGCCCGCTGGGCATGGTCTTCGTGCGCAATGGGCGCCCCAAAGAGGGCAAAGATGCCATCACCGGTAGATTGGACGACGTAGCCTTCATAGCGATGCACGGCGTCCATCATCAGCTGCAGGGCGGGATCGACCAGCACCCGCGCCTCTTCGGGGTCGAGGTTCTCGATGAGGGCCATCGAGCCTTTGATGTCGGCAAAGAGGGCGGTGATGGTCTTGCGTTCGCCGTCGGTGGCGCCACGAGCTGCCATGGCGGCTTGTTCAGACAGAATGCGTTCGGCCAGGTGAGGGGGCGTGTAACTGACGGGGGCTGGGGGGGGAGGAGTTGGGGACCGGGGAATGGCGACTGAGAACTGAGATCTGGCACCTGGTTGTCCACCGGCCCAAACGAGGACTTCTCCCTGCTCATCGAGCGCTACCCGCTTCGCCTTGATGAGTTCCACCTTGAGATCTTCCAGATAGTCGTCGTCCAGAGCAAACCGTCGCTTGAGTGCCCGGTATGAGATCCGGTCCTCGCGCCGCAACAACTCAAGCACTTGGACCAAGATCTCATCAAACGTCATGTCTGTCCCCCTTTCTGTCTGCGTCGACATTATCCGCTTTTCGCAAGAGCACTGTCAAAGGTGATTCGTACAAGCTCATTCTCGACCGAGAACACACCTGCTCAACCAGGAGGCAAGAGATTGGTACATACGACACTAGCGCCTGGCCACCGTAGGGGCGAAGCATTTGCCCCGTATAGACCACCGCCGTCGGGACCCTGTCACGCAAATGCTTCGCCCCTACCCACGCCGCTACGAACAGTGTCCCAATGTCGTGCATTCCGGTTTAGAAGAGCTATATGGAACAAGTCCTCATCAGTCTTAATGTGCTGGTCACGATCGCCGGTTTCGCCTTCATGACATGGACGCTGCGACAAGACCGCCGTGAGGCTCGCACTCTCCTTGAGCGGATAGACGCGAATACCGTAGGGGTGGCTGAACATACACGACACCTTGCGGAGTTGGTCGCCCAAAACGGTAGCGCGCTAGCGCGGGTGGAAATCCTCACGCAGCAAATCTTGACGCGCATGGCGCAGGAGGGACAGGCACACTAGTAGTCCGTCCGGGTGGTTTTGAGGGGTCATTAGGTAATTGGCTCTCAACCCAGACCGAGTCTTTCACGGTGATGGCGCAGGGCGGTCAAGGAAGCTGCTCCTTTTTCTCGTCACCACCCTCCGGGGGACTACACCACAGGTTTTCGTTCCCGGATTTTCCCGAACGTTTCCTGTTGAGCCGCTCTCTTATGGAATACTAAGGCGTCACAGCGACCTTCTTCACTTTATGACCTCACCCCAGCTCCTCTACCAATGCTTTCGCTTCTCGCAAGTCTTTGGTGTCAAAGCCTTCAGTGAACCAGCCGTAAATCTCCGCCAGCATCTGCCGGGCTTCCTCTTTCTTGCCTTGTTGTTGCCATAATCGGCTCAAGCTCATCACTGCTCGCAGCTCCAGGGACTTCGCTTGTTGTCGGCGCGCAATCTCAATGGCCTTGAGAAAACACGCTTCGGCTTCCGCCTGCGCTTGGGTGTTGGGGGTTAGGTGCTGGGGGTTAGGGGTTTCGGACCCCGGACCCCGGACGCTGGACTGTAAGACTAATTTTCCCTGAAGCCGATACAGCTCTGCCTCCCACAGTCGATCCCCAGTTTTGTCCACCGCAGCCAGCGCTTCGGCCACTACCCTCAGCCCCTCTGCGACGTGCCCTCCTGTCCCATACGCTTCGGCCAGCAAAGCAAGAAAATACGGCCGGTTCAGCTCTGATCCCGCTTCCCGGTAGGTGGCCAGGCCCTGCTGCATCTGCGCGATTCCTTCTGCTCCCTGCCCCCGCGCGGCCAATGCCCAGCCCCGCAGGATCGCTGCCTGCCAGAGCGTCTGCGCGAACCCCCGTTCTGCCGAGAGGGCCATAGCTGCCTCGGCCCGCTCTTGGGTGAGTCGCCACTCCTGGCGGAACTGATGAAGTTTAGCAGTAAACACTAAGGCGAAACTCAGGCTAAAGGGGTGAGATGACTCAGCAGCTAGGGTAATGCCTTCCTGGCCTTTCGGCAGAGCTTGGTCCGGATACCCAAGCAGCCACAGGACCAAGGCGGCAAAGATCCGGCACGTCATGCCGGAATCGATCCCGTAGACGAAAGCCAAAGGGCGGTGCTGCTGGGGATCATACAGGGCGATGCCCTGCTCTCCATGCTCTCGGGCCAAGGGCAACTCCCCTTGCTGGAGCAGGGTGGCAATCAGTGCCCGATGGGCTCCAAGCAGGAGTACGGAATCGTGCGCCTGCTGGGCCAGGTGCCAAAGCTGTTCCCCCAGCTCACGGGCCAGCGGCAATTCCGCACGCAAGAGTGCAAACCTCCACAGTCCAAGCAGCACCGGGAAGAGCTGAGAGGTCTCTCCTCCCTGCTGGCACAACTCGCGGGCCCGGGTGTAGAGCGCTCCCACTTCGGGAGCCGCCACGCCCCGGATATTCATCAACGCTGGACCCAGCGTGAGGAGCAACCCGAGTTCGTGTCGGGCGCGCTCGGGCGTGTCGGGCAGAGTTCTGAGGAACTCGAGGGCAGTCGTGAGGTGCGTGATGGCCTCTGCCTCCGCCGACCGTTGTACTGCCTGCTGCCCGGCTCCATGTAAATACTCCACCGCCTTCGGGGTGTTCCCACTGCGACTGTAGTGGTGTGCGAGGTCGCTATAGTGATCCTCTAAGCGCCCATGATACAGGGCCTCGATCGCCTGCGCCGTGCGCTCGTGTAAGGCTTTGCGTTGGTCCTGGAGTACCGTGCCGTAGGCCACTTCCTGCGTCAGCGCGTGCTTGAAGCTGTACTCCATCTCCGGGAAGGCCGGCTGCTCGTAGAGAAATTCTTTGCGCTGCAGCGCCGCCAGCAGGCGATACACCTCTTCCTCGGGCTGCAGCACCACCTGCCGCAGCAGACTCACCGAAAACTCGCGCCCGATGACGGCCAGTTGCTGCAACAAGGCTTTCTCATCCGGGGCCAGTCGGTCGATGCGCGCTGCCAGTACGCCTTGCACTGTAGGGGAAAGATGGAGTTCGGCCGGCGCGCGCTCCAGGCGATAGCTGCCCCGGGCGCCCGTCACTGCTCCCTCTTCCACCAAGGTCTGCACCATCTCTTCCATGAAGAAGGGTGTCCCTTCGGTCTTCTCCAGGATCAGGCGCTTCACGGCCGTGAGGCTCCCGTCGTTGCCCAGCAAGGCCGTGAGCAACTCCTGCGCCTCTTCGCGGCCCAACGGCGCTAAGCGCAGCTGCGTATAGTACGTCTTCTGCCCCCACTCGTGGCGATATTCCGGGCGATAGTTTACCAGGAGGAGCATGCGGGCGCTGGCCACACTCTCGCTCAGGGTATCGAGAAACCCCTGGGTCTCCGTGTCAATCCAATGCAAGTCTTCAAAGATGAGCATCAGCGGCTGATTGAGACTCTCGCGCACCAACAACCGCTTGAGCGCGTCAAAGATGCGGCGGCGGCGGATCTGCGGATCCATCTGTAGGAGCGAGGAGGGCTGGTCTTCCACGCCGAGCAGGGCATAGAGGTAGGGCAAGATGTCTTCGAGGCTGCGGTCTAACTCCAGCACTTTGCCGATCACTTTCTGCCGGCGCGTGCGGGCCTCGTCCTGCGGCTGCAACTGAAAGTAGCCCTTGAGCAGTTCAATCACCGGCAGATACGGCGAGGCTTTGCCGTAGGAGACCGAGTAGGCTTCGAGCACCAGCCCGCCGCTCTGGGCAGT
The DNA here is from genome assembly GCA_016200595.1 of Deltaproteobacteria bacterium. GTDB lineage: Bacteria > Desulfobacterota > Binatia > Bin18 > Bin18 > JACQEL01. The sequence goes on along the minus strand of JACQEL010000255.1, from coordinate 6,771 downwards.
GAGGGTGAATTCATAAAAGAGCCGCGACTTGCCCAGGCCCGCCTCCCCCATCACCCCGACAATCTGCCCGTGCCCCGCCGTGGCCTGTGCCAAGGCGCGGCGTAGGTGCTCCAGCTCGCGCTGGCGCCCCACAAAGCGGGTGAACCCCCGTCGGGCCGAGACCTGCAACCGGGTGCGCAACGGGCCAATGCCCAGCACTTCGTAAATGGCGACGGGCTCGGTGACGCCTTTGACCTTCGCCTTCCCCAAAGCTTTGCACTCGAAGTAACCCTCGATCAGTTTGTAGGTGCCCTCACTGATGACGACGGCACCGCCACTGGCCAGACTCTCCAGGCGGGCGGCCAGATGGATGGAGTGCCCCACCGGGGTGTAATCGGTATGGAGATCATCTTTGCGGATGGAGCGCAGTACCACTTCCCCCGTATTGACCCCGACTCGGATCTGCAAATTGAGGCCCTGCTCGCGCCGCAGTTGCTCGGCGTAGCGTTTGCTCTCTTCTTGCATGAGCAAGGCGGCAAAGAGGGCGCGCTGGGGATGGTCTTCATGGGCGAGGGGAGCGCCGAAGAGGGCAAAAATGCCGTCGCCGGTGGGCTGCACGACGAAGCCCTCGTAGCGATGAACCGCATCCATCATCAGCTGCAGGGCCGGATCAATGAGGCGCCGGGCCGCTTCGGGATCGAGGTCTTCGATGAGCGCGGTGGAGTCCTGGATATCGGTAAAGAGGGCGGTGATGGTCTTCCGTTCGCCCTCAACGGAGCCCCGGGCTTCCAGGGCGGCTTGCTCGGCGCGAATCCGCTCGGCCAAGTGCGGAGGAGTCCAGCGTCCGGGGTCCGAAGTCCGGAGTCCAAGGACATCTTTCTCCGATTCCCCGATTCTCCGATTCTCCGTTTCCTGTTTGGCTCTTTCGATTCCCCGATTCTCCTATTCTCCGTTTCCTGTTTGGCTCTTTCACCTTGCCACACCAGCATTTTGCCGTCTTTGTCCACCGCCAGCTCTTTGACCTCAATGAGTTCGGCTTTGAGATCCTCTACATATTCATCGTCCAGCCCGAACTGGCGCTTGAGGGCCCGATATGAGACCCGCTGCTGGCGTTGGAGTAGGGCGACAACTTGGTCGAGTACCTCATAGAAGTCCATCAGTGCTCCTCCGCCACTTCAGCCAGCAGTGCCTTCGCCTCTTGCAGATCTTTGGTGTTAAAGCCTTCGGTGAACCAGTCGTAGATCTCGGCTAACCTCTCGTGAGCTTCTCTGTGCTTGCCCTGCTGTTGCCACAACCGGCTCAAACTCATCACCGCCCGCAACTCCAGCGACTTCGCCCGCTGCTGGCGAGCAATCTCGATGGCTTTGTGAAAGCACGCTTCGGCTTCCACCTCCGCTTGGGGGCTAGGTGCTGGGTTTTGGGTATTGGCGACTTCGGACTCCGGACCTCGGACTCCGGACTGTTTTCGTGTCAGCTCCCCTTTGAGCCGATACAACTCGGCCTCATAGAAACGCGCCCCAGTACTTTGCCTTGCTTCTAGCGCCTCAGCTAACACGCTCAGCCCTTCCTCAGTCCGGCCCACTTTCCCATACGCCTTCGCCAACAGGGCAAGATAATACGGCCGCGGGGACTCTGTCCCTGTGGCCCGCAGGGCAGCCAGACCCTGACGGATCTGCGCAATCCCTTCCTCCCCTTGCCCCCGCTCTGCCAAGGCCCATCCCTGCAGGATCGTTCCCTGGGCGGACCAGTCCGAACTCCCTTGTTCCTCCGCGAGTCCGAGCAGCGCCTTGGCCTGCTCTTGGACTCCTGTCCTCTCCCGGCGGAACTCAAAGAGCCAGGCGGCATAGCCTACCGCCCCAGCCGAGCTAAAGGGATGAGACAACTCCCGGGCCAGAGCCAGCGCCTCCTGGTTTCTCTTGTCGGCCTGGTCCGGATAGCCAAGGAGCCACAAAGTTAAGGCCCCAAAATTCCGGCAGCACCCCCCAGGGTCGTGCCCGCCGTAGAGGAAGGCGAGGGAGTGGTGCTGCGCGCGCTCGTATAAGGCAATCCCTTGCTCCGCGTGTACTCGGGCCGAGAGCAACTCTCCGCGCCAGAATGAGGTAGCCCACAGGCTGTGGTGGGCCTGGAGTAGGAGGGCGGTGTCTTGGAGGCTCTGGGCCAGATGGAGGAGCCGCGCTGCCAGTTCCTGCGCGGTCTGTAACTTGCCTCGTAAGGCATAAAATACCCACGATCCCCACAGCCCTGGGAAGAGCTGCGGAGTTTCTCCCACCTGCCGGCAAAGGTCGAGCACGCGGGCATAGACTCTTTCTACTGCGGAGGCGGCAAAGCCCTTGGTAGCGATCAGCGCTACCCCCAAGGTGATGTGCAGGGTGAGTTCCTGCTGGAGATGCTCCGGGGTGTCAGGCAGAGTCTTGAGCAGCTCCAGAGCCGTGGTCAAGTGATGGATCGCTTCCACATTGGCCGAGCGCTCGATAGCTCTTTGCCCTGCCTGCTGCCAGTAAGGGAGAGCCTGCTCAGCAAGGCCAGCCACGGTGTAGTGATGAGCGACCAGCTCCGGCTGGGTCTCGACGGTCTCGGGAAACCGCTCCTCTAGCACCTGGGCAATCTGCTTGTGATAGTGCTGGCGGGTGCTCTTCAGCAACGACTGATAGGCCGCATCCTGAATCAGGGCGTGTTTGAAAATATAGCTGGCTTGGGGCAGCGTTCCGCGTTGATAGAGCAACTCCGCCTCGACCAGCTGCGCCAAGCCATTCTGCAAGGTCCGCTCATCTAGTGGAGAGACCGCGTGCAGCAAGTCGTAGGCAAACTCCCGCCCCAACGTCGCCCCCAGTTGCGCCACCTCTCGCACCGCCGCTAAGCGGTCTAAACGCGCCATGAGTGAGTCGTGCAAGGTCGAAGGGATCGCGAGCGGAGGGAGCGCCCCGGTGAGCTCGTAGCCGCCTGCGGTCTCCTTGAGCAGCCCCGACTCGATCACCGTCTTGGTCAGTTCTTCAACGAAAAGAGGTACACCATCAGTTTTGGCAATAATTTGTTGCAGCACTTCAGACGGAAAGGTCTTTCCTCCGGTGACCTTCTCAATCATCTGCGGCACCTGCCGCCGCCCGAGGCGACTTAAGGTCAATTGGCCGAAGTGTAGGCGTTTGCCCCAGGGCGCAGTAAATTCAGGCCGACACGTCAGTAGCACGTAGAGACGCGCCGTGGGTGCTTGATCGACCAGCAAGTTCAACAGGTCCAATGTGGAAGGATCTGCCCAATGCAGGTCTTCCCACGCGCAGTACGCCGGCGCCTGCTCAGCTTCTTCCAACAACCAGGCTACCAAGACCTCTTGGGTCTTCTGTCTCTGGCGTTCGGGGCTGAGATTCAGTGGGGGCACCTCCGTAGGATGGGGCAGCGAGAGCAAGGCGGCCAACAAGGCCAGGCTGTCACTTTGTGGGAAGTGATAGCGGGCCAGCGTCGTCTGGAGCTTGGCGAATTTGGCCTGGGGCGTATCGTCTTTCTGCCATCGCAGCAGGCGCTGCAGGTGCTCGATCACCGGATACAGTGCGCTGTTCTGGTGATACGGTGAGCAGTGAAACTCCAGATGGAGGGCGCCTTCTCGCTCCACGCGTTCTTGGAGTTCGCGGACGAGTCGCGATTTCCCAATTCCCGGTTCCCCGTTCAGTAACACGACCTGCCCTTCGCGGTCCTTTACCTGTTCCCAGCGCCGTAACAGGAGGGCCAGTTCCTCCTCTCGGCCCACCAGCGGCGTGAGCCCAGGAGAGACCGTGGCGTCCAGGCGGCTGTGCACCGTCTCGCCCAGCGCCAACTGTTCGCGCTTGCTGCCGGCGCCCATCTCGCCGACCACCACAGGTCCCGTATGGATGCCAATGCGCGCTTGGAGGGGTAACCCCGGCTGTGTCTTGAGCGCACCAATGATTTCCATTCCCGCGCGTACCGCGCGTACCGCGGCATCTTCCTGCGCAACCGGATACCCAAAGTAGACCAGCAGCCCGTCGCCCAGATACTGGGCGATATGCCCTGCATGGCGTTCGATGATGGCAGCACTGCGCGCTTGATAAGCGCGCACGACCTCGCGTAACTCTTCAGGATCAAGTTGCCCGGAGAGAGCTGTTGAGCCGACCAGATCGCAAAACATCACGGTCAACTGCCGGCGCTCGGCTTCGAGTGACACCGGACGAGACTGAGCAGCAGGGGGAGAAGCCGCAGAACGCTTCGCTTTCCTGGTGCTGGTCAGGCCGGGGCGCTTGCGGCCCTTGGCTGCCGAAAGTTGCCCTTCTCCTCCTAGTGCCGTGCACAATCCGCACAGAACTTGGCTCGGGGCAGGTTGTCAAACCCACACCGCGGGCAGGAGTGCTTGACCGTTCCTCCACACTCAATACAGAACTTGGCTCCCTCGGGATTGGTAAACCCACAGCTTGGGCACTGCATAGGGCCTCTTTACTCCTTTGGGGTCTCCGGGACAAGCAAACTGCTGGTATGTCAAGAAAACGGAGAAACAGACTGCTCCACTCTCACCCCGGGCTGTCCAGCCCATCGACTTGCCGCAGTTCGGGAAAGAGCCATCCCCACAGCACGACCACGGCCAGCGTGCCGACGCCACCAAGAATGACGGCGGGCACTGCCCCAAACCAAGCGGCGGTGACGCCGGATTCAAACTCTCCCAGTTCATTGGAGGCGCCGATGAAGACCGACTCGACCGCGCTCACCCGGCCGCGCATCTCGTCTGGAGTGGCAACCAACACCAAGATCCGGCGAATCACCACGCTCACCATGTCCGCTCCGCCAAGCACGGCCAGCATGCCTAAGGACAACCACAGGTTGTGAGACACGCCAAAGCCAATAGTCGCCATCCCAAATACTCCCACAGTTGCTAACAAGACAAAGCCGGCGTGAGAGGTGAGCGGCCGGTAGGCTAACCACAAGCCGATCCCCAATGCGCCAAGGGCAGGGGCGCTGCGTAAGAGGCCAAGCTCCCATGGACCCACGTGTAGGATGTCCCGTGCATAGAGTGGGAGTAGGGCGGTCGCACCGCCCAAAAGCACGGCGAAAAGGTCAAGGGAAATAGCGCCGAGGACCACCGGCTGGGTGCGGATGAAGGCGATACCGGCCACGACCGAGTCCCAAGTCACAGCTCTGCGAGTGACGTTCGTGCTTTCCATGTGAATAAAGATCAGTAAAAGTGCGGCTCCCAGGAGAAGGATGGCACAGCTACCATAGACAAAGCTGGCACCGAGGGCATACAAGAAGCCACCCAGAGCCGGGCCGGCAATGGTGGCGGCTTGCCGGCCAGAAGAAGTCCATGCTGCCGCTTGAGTAAACTGCGGCAAGGGCACGAGATTCGGCATCAAGGCACTGGCTGCCGGGAAGCCAAACGCGCGGGCAATGCCAAAGAGGAAAATAACGGCGAAGATCCACACTTGATTGGTATTGCCGGAGACGGTGAGCATGAGCAACAAGAGCGCAGAGATCATTTGCAGAGTCATGCAGAGGGCCAGGACTCGTCGACGGTCATACCGGTCAGCGACATGACCGGTGACCAGGGCTAATGCCAGCGCAGGCAGGAATTGGGCGAGACCAACTAAGCCCAAGTCCAAGGGGCGATGGGTCAGATTGTACACCTGCCAGCCGACCGCAACTCCTTGCATTTGCGTGCCCACAGTCGCGCACAGCTGGGCTGCCCAATAGAGGCGAAATCCCTGGTGGCCGAAGGCTGAGGCAGGCGGACCGGTCGGCTGCGCTGCCACAGAACGCTCTTTGGCGGCATGTGTTTTCATACAGGAAACATTCGGTGATCAATCTCGACTGAGCTTCTTTTGATCCCGCTAGCTACGCAGAGTTCGTCACCACGCAGAATCGCGACCATACCCGGAGAATGCCAGGCAAGCAAGATTCCCCACACGCGCAGACAAACTTGATTGACTCTCCCTGGCGATACGTGTACATCCCCTTATTATGTTACGCACGTCCGGAGCGGGAGCACTTCCCAAACGCGCGGCGAAAACCGGGCAGCTGTGCGCCTGCTTTAACATTCGTAAGACTGCCCGAGCTATCACTCAGCTTTATGATGAGGAGTTGCGACCGGCAGGGCTGCGCATTACGCAGTTTGCCGTGCTGATGGCGGCGCGAGGCCTCGAGTCTGTCACTGTCTCACGTCTGGCCAAGATCGGAGTGATGGATCGCACGACCTTAACCCGCAACCTGCGTCCATTAGAAAAACAGGGGCTCATTCGTATTGAGCCGGGCGCGGACCGTCGGGAACGTCAAGTGCGGCTCACTCCTCGTGGTCAACAAGCCTTGGCCGCAGCGTTCCCCTTGTGGGAAAAAGCCCAGACGCGGGTGGCCGCAGGGTTTGGCCACGAGCGTCTGCAACGACTGTTTACCGAGCTGGCGGATCTGCGCGCGACCAGTCGGGCAGAGTAAATTTTTTTGTTTAATTACGTGCATATGCACCTGAAAAGAGGGCATGAGAAGCGGAGAAATGCTGTCTGCTATCAGTGACGTAGTGTGCGCTGTGCGTACGACAGATCATGCCCGTTTGGAGTATACCGACGGAGGACACCACACATGGATACTCAACAGAACACTAACGGCTGGCACCCGACCGCCTGCATTCTGTGCTATATAAACTGCGGGATCGAAGTCATGACCGCGGAGCGCGACATCGTACGCGTGCGCGGGGACAAGGCACACCCGAGCACGCGTGGTTATTTGTGTCAAAAGGCCCAACGCCTCAATTTTTATCAGAACCATGCCGATCGTCTGACGACGCCGTTGCGACGCCGTAGTGATGGC
>JACQEL010000254.1 GCA_016200595.1 Deltaproteobacteria bacterium | reverse complement strand
GCCTTCTCGAAGCAAGTCGGCGCGTGGCCCTCTTCAAGTAGCTCCTTAATCGTCACGAGCCCCGAGGGCCCGGCCCCGATGACCGCCACTCGCTTGGACACTCACTCTCCTCCATCGACACACCGTATCTTCCGGATCAAGACGGGTCAACCATTTCGTCCAGGAACGAGGGCCTGGAACGCCGCAGGGCGACCCCTTCTCCCACAATGCCCAAACTGTCGTGTGGCAGCCCGCTTGCGGGAGCGGGAGAAAACCGTGATTCCCCAAGGCCTGCTTAACGCTCCTCTTCAGTGCTGGACGGCTTCTTCGCGCTGGCTTCATCACTGCTCGTGCTGAAACTCTTCAGGCTGGTCGCGAGGTCGCGTAAGCGGCGATTCACGAAGCCGTTCACGGTTCCCGCTTCGTCGACCGTGCCGGCGCGGACTCCGGTGAGCAGCGCAATACCCTCGTCAATCGTACGGATGGGATAGATATGGAACTTGCCTTGCGCTACTGCTTCAATCACATCCTCCCGCAGAATGAGGTTGCGCACATTGGACGCCGGCATCAGGACTCCTTGCCGTCCGGTTAATCCCTGGACCCGGCAGACATCGAAAAACCCTTCAATCTTCTCGTTCGCTCCGCCGATCGCCTGCACTTCTCCCCACTGGTTCACCGAACCGGTGACGGCAAGATCTTGCCGCACGGGGAGTTCTGCCAAACGCGAGAGCAACGCGTAGAGTTCGGTCGAAGAGGCACTGTCGCCTTCGATGCCAGAGTACGATTGCTCGAAGCACAGACTGGCCGAGAGCGTGAGCGGTTTGTCCTGGCCATAGCGGTTGCGTAAATACCCCGACAGGATAAGTAATCCCTTGTCATGGATCGAGCCGCTCAGCCGAGATTCGCGCTCAATGTTGACGATGCCTGCCTGACCCATGGCTACACTCGCCGTGATGCGCGAGGGCCGACCGAAGCTGTGCTCCCCCATCTGCAAGACCGCTAGTCCATTGATCTGTCCGACCTTACGACCGTCAATATCGACGAGAATCGTGCCTTGGGTGATGAAGTCGCGGAGTTCTTCCTCGATGCGATTAGAGCGAAATACCCGTTGGTCGAGCGCTTTTTGGACGTACCGGGCCGAGACTAGCTGCCCATTGTCCTTGCGCGCCCAATACGCGGCTTCCCGGACGAGATCGGTGATTTCCGCGGAGGCTGCCCACACCTTCTGCCGATCGCCAGCTTGCCGCGCGCCAAATTCGACCAGCCGTTCGACCGCAGAGCGATCGAAGTGGGGTAACCCTTCCTGCCGGCAAACCTGCGCTACCCACTGGCCGTAGGCGAGCAGGTGTTGGGCATCGAGTTCCATGGTGTGACGAAAATCGGCATGAATCTTGAAAATCTCGCGAACCTCTTCGTCCCAAGCGTAGAGCATTTGATAGACGAGGGGACTGCCGACGACCACCACTTTGACCTGAATGGAGACCGGCTCTGGCCTGAGACCTGAGGTGGCAAACAGGGCAAAGGGCTCATAGGTTTCCATCTCAATCCGGCCGTTTTTCAGTGTCCGTTTGAGCGCTTTCCACACTGCTGGCTCAGTGAGGGCGTCCTCAAGATTGAAAATGAGGTAGCCGCCATGAGCGCGCAGCAGTGAGCCTGACTTGATACGCGTAAAATTTGTGACCAGACGACCGGTACGGTCCACTACACGCTCAATAGTACCAAACAAATTGAGATACGTCGGCGAGCTTTCCACTAGGACCGGCGCGCCTTTGGTGTGCGTGTTATCCACGACGACATTGACTTCGTATTCGAGAAATAGTTCCCGTGGGGGAGGACCGAGCAAGAAGGGCAGGGTAGGAGTCGGCCGTTCCTGTTCCTTAAAGTCGTCGAGATTTTCAATGATATGCGCTTTGACTTCGGCGAGATACTGATCGACTTCGGGACTGTTCATCTCGCGACTGGTGGCGTCGAGCAAGGGAGTGAGCAACGCCTCGCCGAAACGTTTCTCGACAAGGCGCACATCCTCGGCCATAGCTCGCATGATTTCTTGTTGTTTGGCGGTGAACGTCGCCAGTTCTTCCGCCACCTGCCGCTGATTGGCGGCGATCGTCTTCTGTTCTTCTTCACTGAGGCGGGTGAATTCCTCTGGACTCTCAAGCGGCCGCCCGTTGACGATGGGAATTAAGACAATGTTACCATCGGGGCTCGCCTGGATGGCGAAGCCTTTCTCTCGGGCCCGGGCTTCTAAGGCGGTGCTGAGCGCTCGGGCCTGGGCCACATACTTATCTTTCAGCTGACTTTTTTCTTTATCGAAGGCTTCCTGGCGAAAAGCTTTGGGCAATTCTTCTCGGAGGGTTTTGACCAGGTCGTTCATTAACTCTTTGAGGCGGCAGCCACGTCCGGGGGCCAGGTCAATGGCGCGGGGCTCATCGGGACGAGCAAAATTATGGACATAGACCCAATCTCCGGGAGTGGGGGCTTGCGCGGCCTGGCGGGTAACCCAACCGTGCAGGGCTTCCAGTTTGTCGGCGCCGGTCAAACCGGAGACAAAGATGTTAAACCCTCCACTGGCAATACCGAGCCCGAGTTCCAAGGCTGCCTGAGCCCGTTCTTGACCGATGAAGTCACGACCCGGCGTGAGTTCCTCAGTGGTGTGAAAATCGGCGGAGAGAGAGACTTGAAAACGTAGCTCTTCAGCCCGGAGTTCAGTCGCGGACGCCGCCGGCTGCAGCGCTACTTTACTCGGATGCTGGAATTCAGATGGTTCCGCACTCATGACTCCGGCTTCCTTTCTCGTGCCAGCTTCGGTAAGGTAACGCGCAGGACGCCGTTACGAAAATCCACGCGGATCTGGGCTTGATCGACCGAGGTCGGGAGCTGGAGTCGCCGCACGAAGTGTCCAGAGCGTCGTTCCTGGTAATGGAAGCTGCCCTCGGTCCGGGCACGCTCTGCCGACCGGCGACCCTGCAGGACAAGGGTGCCGGCCTCGACCGTGACTGACACCTCCTGTTTTTTCACCCCCGGTAGATCGGCTTCAAGGATAAAAGCCTCCTCGGTCTCGTAGAGGTCGAGTTGGGGGTTCCAGTCTGCTCCGGTTCGTCTGGCGCCCCAGGGGCGGTGGATCAGCTCCTCAAACAGCCGATCCACCTCTTGGGATAAGTGGCTAAAGGGGAGGGGAAGCCAGGATTCTGCTTTATTGGCCATCGCCGTTTCCTTCTTTCCCCGCGGGTCAGGCCGACCCACTTATGAGGGGGAGGGGGTAGAGAGTTGTTTGAGTTTGGCCTGAATAGTCTGGACGAGATCTTCGTAGGACGACTTGCTCAAAATCCGATTGAATTGGTTGCGATAGTTCCGTACCAAACTGACATTCTCGGCCACGATATCGTAAATCAACCACTTGCCATTCGCCTTATGCAGGTGATAGTTGACCGCAAAGGTTCTATTCTGCACCGGGTCAAAAATGCGCGTGTCGACCTCGGCGAAGTCGTCCTCTATCCGCTCCTGATCATAGAAGAACTTCACATCGGCGTTATAACGATCCAGTGTCCCGCTGTAGGTTTTCTCCAGGAGCTGAACGAAGAGTTGCGTGAATTCTTTTTTCTGTGCGTCAGTGCGGTCACTCCAGTAAGAACCCAGGGTGCGTTTCGCGAGTTCCTGGGAGTCAAATTGTGGGAGCAAGATCTCCCTGACTTTATCGACGCGCGCTTGGCCGCGGTCAGGGCCCTGTAAGGCTGGATCTTGCAAGGCCGCTCTGGCCCGCTCGGTGGTCGAGCGAATGAGGTCCAGCGGAGAATCCGCAGCCCAGGCCGGAAGAGCCACAGCCAGCACGCCAAGAGTGAGGAGCTTGCAGAAAAATACGGGCAGACGCGTCACAATCTTTTCCTCTTTTCTCTGATTATTCTTTACTTTTCTCTGATTATTCTTCAATGGCCTTCTCTCGTCGCTGCAGATAGCCATCTTGCACGGCGCCGTACAGGTCAACGGCATAGCGATCGACATCCTCGAAGAGCTGCAAATTGAGGGACCGGGAATTGACCGCATTGGTAATTGTTAACCCGCTACGGACGGCTATCAGCTCGACCGTTGAGAGGAAGTAGTTCATCGGATTCATCGCCCCATCCACCGCCATCCCGACTGTATCACGGACCGTCGAGGGACCGTAGAACGGGAGCATGAGGTACGGACCGGAGGCGACGCCATAGACAGCCAAAGTCTGACCAAAGTCCTCGGGGCTTTCTTTCAAACCGAACCACATGTCGGCTACATCGAACAGCCCGACCCCGCCCAGGGTGGTGTTGATAGCGAAACGGCCGATCTCTTGGCCGGCACCTGGGAACTTGCCCTGTAAGAGATTGTTAGCGAACCGCTCGACCACGCCGAGGTTTTTGAGGAAGCGGCCAACACTCTGCCGCGCCGGCTCAGGCACAACCTTACTGTATCCAGTGGCCACTGGCCGGAGCACGTACTCATCGAGCCGTAGATTAAACCAGAACATCTTCTGATTGAAGGGCTCCCAGGGGTCTGAGGGAGGCGCGTGTTCCGCTTCGTCTTCATGTCGAAGAGTTTCCGGTTGCGCTAGCGCGGATTGGCTGGCGATGCCCACACTAAGGACACCAATGAAGATTGCCACCACGAGTTTGGTGCTCACAATTTTACTCCTCTGCTCCCTTTTCCACATTGCCAAAAATGAACTTTGCAATCAACTCTTGAATGTCCACCGGAGACTCAGTATCGCGAATCTGCCCACCCGGCTTGAGCTTTTCACTCGCTCGGCCTGGGGTGATCTCCACATAACGTTCACCGATTAAACCTTTACTTTTAATAGCGGCCCGAACGTCTTCAGACAATGCGACTTCCCGGCGAATCTTCAGGGTCACATGTGCGTGATAATCGGTGAGGCCAACCGCTTCCACCCGACCAATCTCCACTCCGGCTAATTCTATCACGGCTCCAGATTGCAGCCCGCCGGCAGTGGAGAAGTCTGCCTGTACCGGGTAGCCCCAGGAGCCGGTGAGATTGAGGTTACCGAGCGACACCGAGATATACACTAGAACTCCTACCACCGCTAGGAGAATACCTCCAACCACTAATTCCGTGTCGAGTTTCTTCATCATGCTATTCAGTTATCCCTAGGGGTCCTTCCAGTCGGCCCGTGATAAACTGCTGCACCACCGGATTTGGCGAGGCCTGAATCTCGGCCGGTGTTCCAGTTGCCACTACCACGCCCTCGTGCAGCATAGCGACATGCGTGGCGAGAGAAAAGATCTCAGGGATCTCGTGGCTGACCACGACGGCAGTGATGTGTAAGAGGCGATGGAGGTCACCAATAAGTTTATGGATGGCGTTCACCCGGATCGGGTCGAGTCCGGTAGTCGGTTCATCAAACAACAAAAACTCCGGCTCGGAGATGAGAGCCCGTGCCAGAGCGACGCGTTTGCGCATGCCGCCGGAGAGTTCGGAAGGAAATTTCTCATCGATCTCCGAGAGACATACCTGTGCGAGCCGCTCGTGGACTTTCTCGCGAATGACCGTCTCGCTCAGGCGGGTCTTTTCCCGTAAGGGGAAGGCAACATTGTCGTAGACCGTGAGCGAGTCGAACAATGCCCCACCCTGGAACAACATGCCGAAACGAGACCGGACGCGGTTCAGCGCGCGCCCGTGCAGCTTGCTAATTTCCTCGTCATCGATCCAGACCTCTCCCTGATCAGGCCGGAGGAGGCCGATGAGATGTTTTAGTAAAACACTCTTCCCTCCGCCGCTGCGTCCGATAACTACATACACAGACCCGTCCGGGATCTCAAGGGTAAGCCCCTTAAGCACCTGCTGGTGGCCGAATGACTTATGTAAGTTGGTTACGCGGATCACCGGAAGAGCACCGACGTCAGAAAATAGTCCCACACCAAAATAAGGACAGAGGACATGACCACTGCCTGGGTAGTGGCCTGGCTTACCCCTTCGGCTCCGCGCTCAGCGTAGAACCCCTTGAAGCAGCAGACCCAGGCCACGATCACGCCGAAGGAGAGCGACTTGAAAAACCCATTCCAAATATCTTCAGAGGTAACCACGCTGTTCATCTGCGAAAAATAGGCGCCCGAACTCACGCCCAGGAGTTTGACGCCGACCACAAACCCGCCGTAAATGCCGACGATCACAAAGACCCCGGAGAGTAAAGGGAAAGTCAGTAAAGCGGCTAGCACAATAGGGACTACGAGATATTTGATGGGAT
>JACQEL010000253.1 GCA_016200595.1 Deltaproteobacteria bacterium | reverse complement strand
GAACGTTCATGTTCTCCCGGGCCGTGGCCAAGGGGATGATGGCGAAGAAGACTGGAGGGAACATCATAAATATATCCTCCGACTCTGGAGTGTATGGTTCAGCCACCATGAGCCACTACGGCGCGGCCAAAGCGGGGGTAATCAATCTGACTCGCTCCTTGGCAATCGAGTGGGCTTCGTATGGTATCCGCGTGAACTGCATCTCCCCTGGACCGATTGAAACCGAGGGTGTCAAAGAGGTGCTGTGGCCAACTAAGGAACTGCAAGAGCGGGCGATCAACTCAACCGCCCTTAAACGTTTCGGCACTGGGCTAGAGGTCGCCTGGCCGTGTGTGTTCCTGGCTTCACAGGGCTCTGGCTATATCACTGGTATCAACCTGCAAGTAGATGGGTGCATGATGCGCGCCGGCAGTCCAGAGAGCCGCTTGATAGACTAAAACGTAAAACGTGAGGAGTAAAACGTAAATAATAACCAGCAGTGCTTCCGGTTTCTTCTTACGTTTTACGCTTTACGTTTTAGGAGTAGAAAATGGCAGGCATTGTTTCCTACGGTACCTATATTCCTACTTATCGTCTTCCTCGCGATTTGATCGCGAAAGAGTGGGGGACTCCTTCTCTAGGAGGCGAGCGGGCGATTGCCAGTTTCGATGAGGATAGTCTGACTTTGGCTATCAATGCTAGCATTGATGCCCTCGGCAACCGTGATCCTCAGACCCTTTCCGGAGTATTCTTTGCCTCCACGACTTCTCCGTATCGCGAGAAACAGGCTGCGGTAACCGTGGCTACAGTGCTGGATGCCAACCCTGAAGTGCGGACCATGGACTTCACTGACACTTTGCGTGCTGGCACCTCAGCCCTGCTCACTGCCCTCGATTTGGTCCAGAGTGGGAAAAACATCCTGGTATGTTCTGGCGACTTTCGTATGGGCGAGCCCGATTCGCCGCAAGAGCAGAATTACGGCGATGCTGGCGGTGCGCTTCTCGTCGGCACGGAAAACGTCCTGGCGGAGGTGGTAGGAACGTACACTATCAGCCAGGAATTTCTTGGCACCTGGCGAACTGAAGAGCAGGACTACCTGAAGTCTTTCCCGGGGGCATTTGAGACCAAGTTCGGCTACAACCGTTTCGTCGCCGCGGCAGTGCAAGGGGTGTTAAAGAAGTGCGGTCTTACCGCGAAAGAGATTGCTAATGCGGCCATCGCAGCGCCAAGCCAGCGCATTTTGCAGGCGGCTCTGCGCGGTCTTGGGCTGGATGTGAAATCTCAGGTGCAGGATACTTTTTGGAATACAATCGGTGATGCGGGAACGGCTCAGCCGCTCGTGCTGCTGGCTGCCGTCTTGGAGCGGGCCAAGCCTGGGGACCTTATCCTGGCAGTGGGCTATGGCGATGGTGGCGACGCCGCAGTGTTCAGGGTCACTGAGGCAATTGCTGGGTTCAAGGCGGTGCGGAGTGTCTATTCGCAGATTGAGGTCAAGCGCACTTTGCCGTCCTATGGCAAATATGCGCGATTCCGCAAACTCATGCGCAAAGACTACACCACTACGGATATATCCACACCGGTGGTATTACTGCGCGACAAGAACGAGATTCTCCCGCTCCACGGTGGTAAATGCCCGCAGTGCGGCACGATCCAATTCCCCATCCACCGTATTTGTATTGAGTGCGGGTATAGTAAAGGGCTGGAGGAGGTAAAGCTCCCGCGCGTGGGTAAGCTTTTCACCTTTACCCATGACTACTTGACCGAGACTCCAGACCCGCCGACAACCCATGCGGTGATTGATCTCGATGGTGGCGGCCGCGTTTACGTCCAACTCACCGACTGCGAGCGTTCCGCAAGTACCACGAAGGGTATGGTCTGAAGAACTATTTTTGGAAGGGGAGGCCGGTGAGTAGATAAGAACAGGCTGTTAGCTATTAGCCATTAGCCACTAAACCAAGATGCACGAGATCGGTACACTCGGGGTAGCGTGCGCTGTGCGCACGTCTTCTCTGTCCGTCGCTATTTTCGTGCGCATAGCGCACGCTACGACATTCAGGCTCGGATGCCTGAGTGTATGAATCTCATGCCGTTCGGTTTAGCAGGACAAGAGAGCTTGTTTTTTCTTGCTAAGAGCTAACAGCTTCTTAACCCTCGAAAGGAGGAGTCAGATGAATATTCGTGACAAAGTGGCAGTGATCGGCGCCGGTTGCTGCAAGTTCGGTGAGAACTATGACATGAGTGCTGAGGACATGATTGTGACTGCAGCGATGGAGGCATACGCCGACGCGAGGATCGAGCCGAGCCAAATCCAGGCGGCCTGGGTGGGAACCCTGAGTTCGGCTATGGCCGGCAATGCCCTGGCCGACCCGCTCAAACTGTTCAACATCCCTATCACCCGGGTAGAGAACTACTGTGCTTCAGGTATGGACGCCTTCCGCAATGCCTGCATGGCCGTGGCTGCGGGGATGTACGACGTGGTCTTAGCCTTTGGCTTCGAAAAGCTGCGTGACTCCGGCCAGCGCGGGCTCGGTACCTTTGGCAACCATCCAGTGGTTGGCTATGGCACTACCGCTCCCTCGCTGTTCGCTATGGCGGCGAATCGCTATTTCAACACCTTTGGCATCGATAAGCGCGCTCTGGCTAAAGTGGCGATCAAGAATCATCACAACGGCACTATGAGTCCCAAGGCTCATTTCCAAATGGAAGTAACTGAAGAGCAGGTAGTCAACGCGCCGCTGATCTGCAGCCCGCTCGGTCTATTCGACTGCTGTCCGACTACCGACGGTGCCGCGGCAGCGATCATCTGCCGTGCAGACCTGGCGAAATCCTTCCGTCCTGATCCGCTTTTGGTAAAGGGCGTCGGCTTGGCGGTGACCACTGGCGAACCATACCTCAAGCCTGGTTTCGCTTACACTGGATTTCCTGCCACTGCCCAAGCGGCACAGCAAGCCTACGAGCAGGCCGGTATGACGGTAAAGGATATTGACCTCGTCGAATGTCATGACTGCTTCACTATCACTGAGATCCTTAACTACGAGGACCTAGGTCTGTGCAAGAAAGGCGAAGGCTGGAAGTACGTCGAAGAAGGGCGTGCCTCGATCGGCGGTGAGATTCCGGTGAACCCTTCAGGCGGCCTAAAGTCATTTGGCCATCCCATCGGTGCCACTGGTATTCGCATGATCTACGAGGTTGCTCAGCATCTCTGGAATAAGGCTGGCGCCCGGCAGGTGAAAAACGCCGAGGTCGGTCTCGCTCATAACCTGGGTGGACCGGGGTCGATCGGCTGTGTGACGATTCTGGCAAATAAGTAAGCAGTCCTGAGCAATGAGTGCTGAGTCCTGAGCAGGGGACAAGAAATTCTTTTACTCGGCACTCAGGACTCGGCACTCAGGACTTTTCTGGGGAGCATTCATGGATTTCGGTTTTAGCGAAGAGCAAGAGCTGTTACGAAAGTCGGCCGCGGACTTCTTGAACAAAGAATGTCCCATGACCTACGTCCGTCAGATGATGGAGGACGAGCGCGGCTATGCCGATGAACTGTGGAACAAGATGGCCGAGCTCGGCTGGATGGGACTAATCTATCCCGAAGAGTTTGGCGGCGCTGGATTCTCTATAGTCGATCTCGTTGTCGTTCTCGAAGAAATGGGTCGAGTCTCGCTGCCGGGCCCGTTCTTTTCCACGGTCTGCCTGGGCGGACTAGCAATTCTTGAGGCCGGCAACAGCGCACAGAAACAAAAGCTCCTTCCAGAAGTCGCCGCTGGCAGGCGTAAGGCGACCCTGGCGGTATTAGAAGAGAACGCACGTTGGGATGAAAAAGGGGTGAAGCTGACCGCGAGAAAAACTGGGAAAGGCTATAGCCTGAGTGGTACTAAGCTTTTCGTGCCAGACGCCCACGTTGCTGACATCCTGGTCTGCGCAGCTCGTACCTCAGACGGGGTCACCCTCTTTCTCATTGACCGCCAACAACGTGGGGTGAGTACGACGCTGCTCAAGACGATGGATCAAACGCGCAAGCTTTGCGAGGTGAGACTTGAGAAGGTTTCGGTCAGTGCCGAGGCAGTCTTAGGCGCGCCAGGTAAAGGAGGGGAGGCACTCTCTCGTATTCTGGACCGTAGCAAGGTTGCACTGTGCGCGGAGATGTGTGGCGGCGCGCAAAAGGTGCTCGACATGACCGTGGAGTATGCCAAGGTGCGCGAGCAGTTCGGCCGGCCGATCGGTTCGTTTCAGGCGATCCAACACAAGTGCGCCAATATGCTGGTGCAGGTGGAAAGCGCCAAATCGGCAACGTACTATGCGGCCTGGGCAGTGGCGAACGCTGTCCCTGAAGCCCCTTTGGCCGCGGCGATGGCTAAGGCTTATTGTAGTGACGCGTATCGCCAGGTAACGGCTGAAGGCATTCAGGTGCATGGTGGTATCGGCTTCACGTGGGAGCATGATATGCACATTTACTTCAAACGCGCGAAAGGCTCAGAAGTCACTTTCGGCGATGCCACCTGGAATCGCGAGTTGGTTGCCCAGTATACCCTGGACCGTCCCAGTTCTTCCGAGCAGCAGGCGTCAGAAGGGTGAACGCTGAACGATAAGTCAGACAGAGCGAGCAGACAGAGACCAGAAAAAAGATAGAGACAGAGATAGAGACCGCCCCCCTCCCTTCTTTCTCTATCTCTGTCTCAACTCTCTGTCTCTGTCTGTTCTGCATTCATAGTTTAAGCCGGAGGCTGTTATGGCAGATAAAAGCGACATCGGCAAAGTCGGCAAGCCCGTTACTATCCATATCGAAGCGGGGAAGATCCGTGAATTCGCCAAATCGATCAAAGATCCCAACCCGCTCTACTATGATGAGAATGTC
>JACQEL010000247.1 GCA_016200595.1 Deltaproteobacteria bacterium | reverse complement strand
CCGGATCAATGGCTGCAGTGGCAGTATATTTGCGGTTGTTACATCCCTGGCACGCCAAAGCCAGGTTCGTCAGCACATCCGTCCCGCCACTGGAACGAGGGATGATATGCTCGATCGAGAATGGGTCGGGTGACAATCGCGCCTGGCTGCGACAATATTCACAACATTCCCTCGCACGTTGAACCACGCTCTGCTTGCGGTGCGACGTCAATCGTGGCTCAGACATACGCCGACGCCGGGAGTCCCAGTTCCTGCATCAGCGCCTCTAACGAGGTCTGCCGGAGTCGGGTGAGCTCAACCAATGCCTGGATGCGGCGGACATTGGCCTCCTCAATCTGATCCGACAAGGCGATTAATGCCGCATGCTCGTCAGGCGTCAATGTCTCCGCACGGCGTTTGGCGATCAGCGTATGGTAGCGTTGCCAGTCCTCTTGTGACAACCCCAGGTTAATCTGTTGTAACAACTCGGTCTCGGCGCTGGACAGACGTGGGGCCGCCTGCCGGGTATGGCGGAGCCGTTCCTCCAGAGTATACACGATGTACTCACCGGTATCAAGCCCCTCTTTGGCAGCTTCATCGCGTAACTGCCGTTCGAGTTCCGGTGCGAGTTCAATGGTAATAGTCATCGTCCTCTCTCGTCTCCTCTCATGGGAAGATGCTGACATCTGATGATATAACTCACGTTACGCACGGTGTCATTCCCGCGAAAGCGGGAATCCATGTATACCTTGCATGGGAACGTGTGAAGATATCTACTCCTGACCTCAATGGTCGGACTATTCTCATACATTGACGAGAGACCTGGATTCCCGCTTTCGCGGGAATGACAGGCTTTTCAGAGCGATCGGCGTAGAACACGTGATGCGTCTGCGTAACATGAGTGATATAATAATGGCGGTGTGGAAAGTCAATCGCTTTTTCGCCCCTCACGATCACCCAATCCCGTGAGCGTTGCACAGGCTATAAGCCTATGAGCACAAAGGCTTACAGCCAAAATACCCCTCAAAACAGGGGGAAATCCCCAACTTGACAAAGGCCGGAAGTGCTTGACAGCCTTGAATCGTGTCAGGCTTTATTTGTGCCGATTTGCCAAAATACTCGAAACCTTTCTGATGGAAGGCTTGAAAATATTGAAGTTAGTACAAGCCTGGCGGGAAATCCCCGCAGAGCAAGGGGTTCGGATGGCAAATTTTCTTGTCAAGAAGATTCATAACTCCTTGTAAATACTAAACTGACTCTGCAACGCTCTCGGCGGTCTAACGCTCCGCTTCAGCCGCGCGCCCCGCCCGCAGCCTGGAATACAGGCAGAGCGAGGAAGTCCAGCACAGGGACGCTAAAACCGAGCGCGGTGCCAGTCGGCCTGCAAGCGGTTGTTAGGCCGCGGACAGACGCGAGAACCGCGCCAGACCGGCCCACCACGCGACCCCTCCTGGGGTCTCGCGCGCCGCCCCGGTCCCCTGGCTTGCCTCGGCGCGCGGCGGCCTCACATGGAACCACTTGTTGGGCATCATTTCTGCGCGGGGGACGGCGCTGGTGGGACAGCGAGCGACGAATGCCAGTGCGTCCATTTCCAACCGTCGTCGCCCTTGCGCAGCACGACCGTGTTGCGCGACGGCTGCAACACCGTGCTGCCGTCCAACATCGTCGCCTGGAAGTCGAACTCCACGGTGCAGTAGGCCAGCGT
Organism: Deltaproteobacteria bacterium; assembly: GCA_016200595.1. Lineage (GTDB taxonomy): Bacteria > Desulfobacterota > Binatia > Bin18 > Bin18 > JACQEL01. The sequence continues at coordinate 936 of JACQEL010000247.1, read as the reverse complement.
GGAGGTCGCGCGGCAGTCGGTGGAGTGGAAGTCGAGCGTCAGGCTCTTGAACGTCTTCTTCACCTGCGCGAACATCTCCTCCGCGTACCGGACCGCGTCGTCGCGCGACCCGATGCGCACCGGCTTGCTCTCCAGGTCCATCTCGAAGGCGACGACGTCTGGGGCCAGCCCTGCCTTAAATCTCTCCAAGTCCTTCGACGCGAAGGCATTCATTGTCCCTTCCACTTGTGCGCGCACTTCCTGCGCTGCAGTGTCGTTCCACTGCACTGTGGTCGGCACCTGCGGCGCGGGTGTGCACCCCCACGCGCCCAGCACCGACACGATGATAGTTCTCCGTATCCAACTCATTTTGTTTCCTCCTGTGGTTTCTGTTGATGCCCAACGCTCCGGTTCAGCGGCGGCGCCGCGAAGCGCCGGCCGCTGCAACCGATAGGCCGCCGTGCCCTATTGCCCCTCAATGATGTTGTAGACCTCGAGGACTGTTGGCTTCGCCTCGATGCCCATGTCTTGCAGGATCGGCATGAGCTTCGCGCCGAAGGCGTCAAGCTTGGCCGGACTCTCGAAGACGTCTATCACCTGTAGGCGCTGCCTGTCGCCATAGCAGATGTGGTACAGTTGTCCGTCGGGTACTCTTTGACCGATTGCCGTAAGGCGCCGGATGACCTCATCGTATTTGGCTGAGTTGCACCCAGTCACCTCAAACAGCACAACGATTGCCATGTCTTTCTCCTTTCGAATGGATCGTGAATGTGGGCGGCCTAACGTCCGCGCTCAGCCGCCGGAACCGCTCTCGGCATGGATAAGAAGCAGAGCCGTGAACTCAAAGACAAGGCTTCAAAAACCGGGCGCGGTTCCGGTCGCCTGCAGCGCGTTGTTGGACAGCGCTAATGTTGACAGCTCGCTTCACAGAAACTACCGAGATGGCTTTGAGACTCT
>JACQEL010000246.1 GCA_016200595.1 Deltaproteobacteria bacterium | reverse complement strand
GAGGGCGGTTACGTGCTTGTCGAGCAACACCCGGGTCAGGGTTTCCTCGGCTGCCAGGTGCAAGTAGGTAAACACGATCAGTCCGGGACGCAGGAAGGGATACTCGGCGGGAAGGGGTTCCTTAACCTTGAGGATCATCTCGGCCTGTTCCCAAACCGCAGCGGCTGAGGACAGCATATGAGCGCCGGCAGCTTGGTAGAGTTCATCGGGAATATTACTGCCGGCTCCAGCTCCTTGTTGGACGACGACCTGATGCCCGTGGGCGATGAGACCCGCAACCCCACTGGGAGTGATTGCTACACGCGTTTCTTCTGCCTTGATCTCTTGGGGAATGCCGATAATCATAGACCCTATTATATAGCAGGCTTTGCAGTGGGGAAGCGATTCACGTATCCTGGCAGCCAGTATGGGAACAATTCTTAATGGCAAAGCGGTGGCGCAAACCGTGCGGCAGTCGGTCAAAGACGGCGTCGCGGGCTTCGTCCGTCAGCATGGGCAGGCGCCAGGCCTCGCGACCGTCCTGATTGGCGACGATCCGGTGTCGCGCGTGTATGTCGGGACGAAAGAAAAAGCGTGCCGGGAAGTGGGCCTGCAGTCGTTCGCCTATCGTTTACCGGCGACAGTAGCGGCAGCAGAGGCGTTTGCACTGGTTGCTGAGTTGAACGCGCGGACCGAGGTGCATGGTATCCTGCTCCAATTACCGCTTCCCGAACATCTACCGAAGGCACGGCTCATCGAATCCCTGGCTCCGGAAAAAGATGTCGATGCGCTGCATCCGTTAAATCAGGGGCGGCTGCTCCTGGGAGAAGCAGGGCTACGGCCTTGCACGCCACTCGGAGTGATGCGGTTGCTCGATGAAGGGAGAGTACCGTTGGCGGGCAAGAGAGCCGTGGTCATAGGGCGGAGCCTGTTAGTAGGGAAGCCCGTGGCCTTGATGTTATTAGAGCGGCACGCCACGGTGACGTGCTGCCATTCGTATACGGCCGGCCTCGCTGCCGAGGTGTGCAATGCGGATGTTGTGGTCGCGGCACTGGGCCAACCCGAAACGATTAAAGGCGCCTGGATCAAAGAGGGCGCAATCGTCATTGATGTCGGCATTTCCCGACTCGCCGATGGCTCATTGCGAGGAGATGTCGAATTTGCCGCAGCAAAAGAGCGCGCGGCGTTTATCACTCCAGTACCCGGCGGAGTCGGTCCCATGACCGTGGCTATGCTGCTGGCGAATACGCTGAAAGCGGCGGAGCAGCAGAGGCAGAGTGGTCCGTCGTCAGTTGCCAGTGGTCGGTAAGTGGAAAAGTTGCCAGTTCCCAGTTGCCAGTAATAGAGTAATAAGAAGAAGCCCTTCTTTAGTCCACAACTGACAACTGACTACTAACAACTTTCTTATGCCTAAACGTACTCCTCTCTACGAAACCCACCGTGCCCTCGGCGCGCGCCTGATCGAGTTCGGTGGTTGGGAGATGCCGGTGCAGTACACTGGTATCCTGGCCGAACACCAAGCCGTGCGTACCCGGGCGGGCCTGTTCGATCTGAGTCATATGGGCGAGATCGAAGTCGCTGGCCCCAGGTCTCTGGATGTGTGTCAGGAACTGTTGGTGACTGATGTCGCACAGGTGCGGCTTGGCCAGGCGCAGTACTCGGTCCTGTGCGACCCCGAGGGCGGCATTGTCGATGATATCATCGGCTACCGCGTTGCTGAGGATCGGTATCTCTTCTGTGTGAACGCGGCCAATATTGAGAAAGACTACGATTGGATGAGCACCCATAATCGGGGACGGGCAGACCTGATTAACCGTAGCGATGAGTACGCGCTGATCGCGGTGCAGGGGCCGCAAGCCTCTCCCATTGTGCAGCGACTGACCACCCTAGACCTCACCCACCTGCGCCGCTATTGGTCAGTGAGCGGAGAGGTGGCAGGTGTGTCTGCACTCGTGGCGCGAACTGGGTACACTGGTGAAGATGGGTTCGAGTTGTTCGTGCCAGCGCAACTGAGTACGGCGGTGTGGACTGCTTGTCTTGACGCTGGGGGCAAGGAGGGGATTGCGCCAGTCGGTCTCGGTGCGCGCGATACCCTGAGGTTAGAGGCTGGCTATCTCTTGTACGGTAACGATATTGATGCCCACACAACTCCCTTGGAAGCCGGGCTGCAACGCCTGGTGAAATTCGCTAAGGAGCAGTTCCTCGGCCGTGAGGCGTTGCTCCGACAGCAAGCGATTGGCATTTCTCAGCAACTGATTGGTCTTAAAATGGTAGAACCCGGCATTCCTCGTCACGGTTACGTGCTGTGGCATGAGGAGCGTCCCGTCGGCCGTGTGACAAGCGGCACGCAGTCTCCCTCCCTTGGGATGGGGATTGCCTTAGGCTACGTTCCGCCGGCTTGCGCGACGAGCGGCACCGAGCTGGCGGTCGAGATCCGTAATCGTCGAGCTCGCGCGCAGGTTGTCCCTCGGCCCTTTTTCCGCCGGGACTAGATGGAGAAGAAAAATGGAATTCCCCAAAGAGCTACGGTATTCGCAGGAACATGAGTGGGTTGCAGTAGAGGAGAATATCGCCACCATCGGTATTACCGATTACGCCCAAGAACAACTTGGGGATGTGGTGTATGTCGAACTGCCCGAGATGGGCGCGCCGGTGACTAAGGATGAGGCGTTCGGAGTGGTGGAATCGGTCAAGGCAGTTTCGGATATCTATGCGCCGGTGAGTGGAACGGTGGTCGAGATCAATATCTCACTTCCTGACAGTCCGGAAACAGTCAACGACGATCCTTATGGCGATGCCTGGATGATTCGGGTGGAGATGAGTGATCTCGGCGAACTCGGGGACCTCATGACTGCGGACCAGTACAAAAAATTTGTCGCCGAAGAGCAGGGGGAAGAGTGAGGTCAGCCTCAGAGACGGTAATCTTAGCCTGCCTGATCTGCGGTTTCCTCTCTGGTTTTGCTGGAGAGGGTGAAGAACACACCGCCGCGGGTTGGGAAACTCAGTTGCCGTCTTTACTTGAGCCACTCTAGGAATCCTTTTTGAAATGGAGAGAGAATCTGCGAATACGGAGCTGCCCCGTGCGTTTTCGTGCCCTTCGACAGGCTCAGGGCGAACGGAAAAAGCCCTTACTCACGGCAGAACCCCCGTTCGTGCTGAGCTTGTCGAAGCATGAACGGCTCTCGCCAGCGGCAGCTCAATTAGAAAAACTATATGCGCTACATTCCCCATACCGACCACGATATCGCTAGCATGCTGGCAACTTTGGGTGTGAGTTCGGTAGACGAACTCTTTGCCCACCTACCCGAAGCCCTGCGTGCGCGGGCAACGATTGCGCTCTCTCCTGGGCAGTCCGAGTCCGAAGTACGAGAGTACCTGACCTCTCTCGCCGCCACAAATCTGGTCTCACCGGAAATGCTTGCCTTCATTGGTGGTGGGGCGTATCCGCATTTTGTGCCGGTGGTGGTCGATCAGATTATCCAACGTGCCGAGTTTGCTACCTCCTATACGCCGTATCAGCCTGAAGTAAGCCAGGGAACTCTGCAAGCGATCTTCGAGTTTCAGTCCCTGGTGGCAGCTCTGCTCGGTTTGGAGGTCGCTAACGCCAGTATGTACGACGGTGCGTCGGCGACGGCTGAAGCGGTGTTGATGGCGAGACGGATCGCGCCAGCGCGATCAACTATTCTCTTAGCCCGCTCGCTGCACCCACAATACCGTCAGGTTGTCCGGACGTATCTCGACGGAGTGCCGGGGGTGCAGTTCCGCGAGTTGCCCTGGGGGGAGGATGGGCGAATCGATGCCGCGGTGCTGGAGCAGTGGCTCGATGACACCGTAAGCTGTGTGGTCGTCGGCTATCCGAACTTCTTCGGTAGCATTGAAGATGTTGCCTATCTTAGTGAGGCAGCGCATCGAAAAGGTGCACTCCTTGTGACCGCGACGACTGAAGCGATCGCGCTCGGTCTCTTGAAGTCACCCGGGGAGCTAGGAGCGGACATTGCTGTAGCTGAAGGGCAAAGCCTGGGGATCCCGCTGAGTTACGGGGGACCGGGGGTGGGGCTGTTCACCTGTCGCGATCGTTTCCTCCGTAACATGCCAGGACGATTAGTGGGGGAGACGGTTGATCACGAGGGCCGGCGCGGATTTGTCTTGACTCTGGCCACGCGTGAGCAGCACATCCGGCGCGAGCGTGCGACCTCAAACATTTGCACGAACCACGGTCTGTGCGCGCTAGCGGCAACGGTGTTTCTCTGTCTCATGGGTAAGCAAGGGCTCCGAGCCCTGGCTGAGCGGAATGTTAGGAAGAGCCACTTTGCGCGAGATTTATTGCTACACACTGCAGCTTGCCGCGAACGATTCGCCGCTCCTTTCTTTAATGAGTTTGTGATCGCAGTACCAAACGCTTGTGAGGTCTGGCGTCGGCTCAAGGAACAGAAGCTCGTGGCTGGCTTAGTGCTGGAGGAGTGGTATCCAGAATTGAAAGATTGTTTGCTGTTGTGTGTGACGGAGCTGCATACGCGGGCTGAGAT
>JACQEL010000267.1 GCA_016200595.1 Deltaproteobacteria bacterium | reverse complement strand
TTTCTCGTGCCGACTCGTGCGGCTTTTGTTCCTGGGACCGCAAAGAGCGGGCGGCTCTGCCGCTGCACGAGCCGCCGCCGGCAGGCAGAGCCTGCCACTCAGGGCGTACCCGGGCAGAGCCCGGGTACGAGGGGGGAGGCGTGCCGGCGCAGAAACGGTCTGAGCGCAGGGAACAAAAACAGGATCTCCTGCCATTCTCAGCCTCAGCGAATTTTCGTCACCCCACCCACCGCCTTGCCTAGGAGAACACTGACGTGCGACAGAGGTTTTCAGTTGTCCCGCCTGCTTTCTCGTAAGAAATCCTGGCCTGAAGCAGTTGCCCGGGGTGGCGGAGAGCAAACTTCCACGCGTCTACTTCCTTACGATGGCTGGGTACTGTTCGGCACGCGTATCGTGCGCCTCTTTGCCTATGGTCTGCTGTCCGTTGTGCTCGTGCTCTATCTTTCCGCTATTGGACTCAGCGACCAGTCTATCGGAGTGCTCTTAACCCTCACGTTAGTCGGCGACGCGGCCATCTCGCTGCTGATCACCCGGGTAGCTGATCGTGTGGGCCGCCGCCGCATGTTGCTGGTCGGCGCCGGCCTGATGAGCCTGGCAGGCGGAGTCTTTGCGTTGACGAGTAATCTGCTCCTGCTCATCCTCGTGGCTTTCGTCGGCACCTTAAGTCCCAGTGGCAACGAGGTTGGTCCGTTCTTGGCCATCGAACAAGCCTCGCTCGCCCATATCACTCTCAGTCAACGGCGGACGCACGTTTTTGCCTGGTACAATTTGGTGGGGTCGTTCGCGACGGCGCTGGGCGCCTTGAGCAGTGGACTACTGACCGATGGGTTGCAGCGGATAGGCAGTTCACCGCTTGGCAGCTACCGCGCCCTATTCGCTCTGTACGCTGGACTAGGTGTGATATTGGCCTTACTCTTCACCACTCTGTCAGCGCAAGTGGAAGTGGAACGTTCTGCCTTCTCCCCAGCTACAAGTTTCTCAGGCTTGCATCGTTCTCGTGCTGTAGTGCGTGGGTTGTCGGTCCTGTTCATGGTTGACTCGTTTGCTGGTGGCTTGGTAGTCCAGAGCCTGCTGGCTTATTGGCTGCATCTTCGCTTCGGTGCTGAGACCGTCGTCCTTGGCCAGCTCTTCTTTGGCGTGCATTTTCTGGCCGGGCTTTCAGCGCTAGTTGCTGCCCGGCTCGCGACGCGCTTCGGTCTGATCAATACCATGGTGTTCACCCATCTGCCCGCGAACATCTTCTTGTTGCTTATCCCCCTCATGCCCACCTTTCCGCTGGCGATGACCATGGTGTTGCTGCGTTATTGTGTGGCGCAGATGGACGTCCCGACCCGGCATTCCTATCTGATGGCGATGGTCGCTCCAGACGAGCGCTCGGCCGCGGCTGGAGTGACGACGGTGGCACGGACAGCGGCTAGTGCAATGGCGCCCACACTCACCGGTGCCCTGCTCGGCGCCTCGTTCTTAAGCACTCCGTTCTTCATCGCCGGGGGATTGAAGATCATCTACGACCTGGCCCTGTATTTTCGCTTCCGCGATATCAAGCCACCGGAGGAGAAATAGACGAGCTACTCCGTCTTTGTTTGTGACGAATAATCGGGAATAGGACGGCGACGGTAGAAAGAGGAAGTAAAAACTCAATACCTGCAGGGCTTGAGAAATGGCCAGGGGGGAGCTTCCTTACCGAACGCATGAGAAAAGAAATACCCCAATGCCGCAAAAGAATGGGGGTGGCAGTTTGTGTTCCCCGCCTCCAAGCTCTCGACTGACCCCCGCGCGGGCCTGATCCGCCGGCACCATCTCCATGAGACTGTCTTGCAGATCGGGTAGCAAACGGTGATCGGGCGCGTTAAACTGCTTGCTCATCCTTACCAGGAAAAAGTCTCATCTGATTTCTTCGTGTCTCGTCCTCTCTGACTCTATCTGCCACAGAGACGGTTAGCTAACATGACCTTCCGAGTGGTGTTTATGCTATGCCATTTCAGGTGATATTGACCCCGAGTGCAGAAGGAGACCTGGACTATCGCGGACAGAAGGTGGAATTATGAGAACGCTAGACCTACGTCAACAGCAAACAACAGTAGAGGAGTTGCTGCGAGTCGCCCGGACTGAGACTGTACGGATTGTGAATATAGAAGGAGACGAATTTATTTTAGAAGCCGCTGATGCTTTTGCGCGTGAGGTGGCTGAGCTAGGGCAGGGTGAAAAGTTCATGACGTTCTTAGCGGAGCGGGCGAAAGCATCGGGCGGACTCTCGCTTGAGGACCTGGAGCGTAAGCTCGCGCCGGCAGAGGAGTAAAGCCAGCATCAGCCATAGGGCAGATGCTCTACGAAAAGGGGAAAGGCTACTCCTCGGCGGGCCGCAGTCTAACCAACCCATTGCACCGTATTGCCGCCCGCTTGCGGTTTGGCATGAACTCGAAGGGCTGCAGTTGGGCGGCGGCAGGTGATCGGCAACGTTCGGCAGCAGAGCGATAGGGGAAGCTTATGGCTACATTTGTCTTAGTCCATGGCGGGTGGGTCGGCGGGTGGTGTTGGAAACGCGTAGCCGCCCGGCTGCGCCAAGCCGGCCATGAAGTGTTCACCCCGACCTTAACCGGCCTGGGGGAACGGGCGCACCTGCTCCATGAAGGGATCGACCTCACCACCCATATCCAAGACGTCGTCGGGGTGCTGCAGTGGGAGGAACTGGTAGATGTCGTCCTCTGCGGTCACAGTTACGGCGGGATGGTGATCACGGGAGTGGCGGACACAGCCCCCGAGCGGCTTCGTACGCTCGTCTACCTGGACGCCTTCCTCCCCGCTGACGGGCAGAGCCTCATGGATCTCGTAGGGCCAGAGCGGGCCGCAAGCTTCCGGGACTCTGCGCGGACAAAGGGCGCAGGGTTCCGGGTTGCCCCGCTTCCCGCCGAAGGGTTTGGGGTCAACCGGCAAGATCGGGCCTGGATTGATCGGCAGTGTGTAGACCACCCGCTGCGGAGTCTGGAGCAGAAACTGTCTCTGACGGGGGCATGGGGAAAAGTACCAAAGCGGGTGTACGTGTATGCGACGGGGTGGACCCCGAGTGCGTTCACTCAATTCTATGAGCGGGTGCGGCACGATCCGGCCTGGCAGACGGCGACGGTGCCCTGTGGCCATGCTGTGATGGTAGACATGCCCCAGGAACTGACGCAGATGCTGATGGACGCAGGGCAATGAGAGGGAGAGGAAAACAGCAGTCATCGAGCTGAAAAGCCTAGCCATCCCGTGCACGTGACCGCCGCCCGCTTGCGGTTTGGCGTGACTCTGAGAGGACCCGTCCGGGCGGCGGCCCGTGACGGCGCGCGTTAGCCGGCTACGGACTTGTGTTGGCAATAATCAACAAGTTCCCATTTTCAAATGGGTAATCATGGCTCTCATCAGGTGCGAAATTTGTGGGGTGAAACCACCGGGACACCGCGCTTACAAACGCTCTTACGTGCGAAGTGTCAAGCCAATTGGCTATCCCGACACTGTACTGGTGTGCGGAACCCCTACCTGTGACCGACCGGGATTGATTTGGCTTGAGCAAACAGAAGCTACCGAATACGATCAGGGAGTACGGATATTTGCCTTGCAGACTAATACAACCAAAGTCCGTGCACAGTCATAGGGCGTGCCCGTATGCGCCGTACGCGTCGCCGAAGCCAACTTGCCGTCAGGAATCCCCATCTCCGAGAACTATCCTTAGCAGCTTGATTCTCTACCCCTGTCGGATTTACCATCGGTCTGGTAATGATTGTACGGTGAAGAGCAAGCTTTGTTGGTGATGGGCTTGATATTGTCAGGTGGAGTTGCGGCGAGCGAAACAAGACTGAGCAAAGTGTGAATGTATCACCTCCTCTCCGCCGCATTCATTCCGACCAAACACTAGAGGCGGGCGCGGGCCGATTTGCCTTGGAGTATTGGCGCAAGCAATCCACAGAGGACATCGTTGAATCCCTGCAACCCGGGAGTATCGAGGCACTCAAAGTCGAACCCGATGGGCGAATCATGAACGGGAATGTCCGGATTAAGGCGCTGGAGGAACGCGGCTTTGACGTTAACAGCTTGCCACGGGAAGTGCTTCCATAGAGGATCTGTCATGGATGTGCACCAAGCTATCAACACCTTCGGCCAGTATTCTCCCCGAGAACAAATAGACTTCCTCGTGTATCTTGCCCACGCGCTGACCATTCTCGCTCGTGACACCTACGAAGTCGGGACCGAGGAAGTAACGAATCCTTCCCGGCTCCGTCACCTCAATGAGCTGCAACACAGGGTCATAGGCTTCCTCCTCGCTTTAAGACGGAATGAGGCTGGACGATACCCTGAGGATGTATTTGTGAAGATGCTTCTAGAGCATCCTGATGATCTAGAATTTCAGCGTCAATTAGAGGAGACGGTTGACCGCCTCATGTCACAGTTGGCGGCAGCCGTCTAACCCCTATCAGGGCTCCGGTGTCAAGAGGACAGACGGATGCGTCGCGCGGGGGCGGGGTGGCCGGCCGTGCCAATACGGGGTGAGACGGCGCAGCCAAGCGCGTGCGGCTGACTTGATTTCAGTTG
>JACQEL010000266.1 GCA_016200595.1 Deltaproteobacteria bacterium | reverse complement strand
CACTGATGATGTAGCGGTCGAAGCCGATTGCTGGAGCCTTCTCAAGAGCGAGTAGATGCGCGCTCACCACGTCCTCAATCTCCACGCGTCGGTAGAGAAATTCGTTCGCCTTGACGTTGCTGTCGTCATAGGCCTGTCGCATCGCCTGGTTGTCATCCTCTTCCGGAAAAAAACGAGAGGTTCGCAAAACGAGGCACGGGAGCCTGTGATTCCGGTGAAATAGCTGGCAAAGGTCCTCCGCCGCAGTCTTGGTCACGCCGTAGATGTTTTTGGGAATGGGAGCGACGTCCTCGGTTACCCACGCTGCCGGAGCTTCAGCCGGCGGCGTCAGCGCGCTGCCGAAAGCGCTCGTCGTACTGGTGAAGACAAACGAAGTAACGCCAGCCGACACAGCCTCTTCCAAGAGATTGAGTGTGCCCGTGATATTGGTATCAACGAAGCTCTGGCGACTATGAGTGAACACATGAGGTTTGTGCAGAGTCGCCGTGTGGAGGACTGCATCTACACCTTTCATGCATCGTTTGACATGATCCCGATCGACTATGGACCCCACCATGTTTGTGAAGTCTGAATGAACAATATCAACACCAATGACCTCGTGGTCTGTGGTGTTCAGCGTGCGAACCAACGCTTCCCCCAAATGACCACTGCTACCTGTAACTAGGACCTTCATCCTCGTCTGTCTCTTCGTAATCGCCTAATGCCCCAGCTCACCGCACGCCCCCCCACTGTGACCGCTCGGGTTTAGCAAGAACCGTAAGCGGGCGGCGATGCGCTGGAGCGCAGAGTTAGGCTCGACCTGCCTTCTTCACGCCGAGTCTGCGTCGCATCTCGTCACTGGAAATCCCGCCTTCCGTACGCTGACGAGCACGCGAACGCTCAATCAACTTTAGGAATTTCCGGTTCGTACTTAACGAGACAGTCTCCAGGTCAGTATTCTCTATCGACACTAGGGCAGCGATCGGTTTCCCTTTGCTCGTCACAATGACCGGGTCCTCTTTCACTCCCGTTGTATACTCCGCCAAGGAAGCCGTTGCCTCTGTCTTCTCAATGACTCTCATAGCTCGAGCACCTCTTTGCCGATGCGCACGCGGTTGCGTTCTTTGATCCCAACCGCCCGAATATGCACCACCGGCTCTGGTTCTTCTTCTGCGTCATAATACACCCGTAATTTCCCAACCCGCAGTTCCCGGGGAGCCAACGGATTCGGACGCATGGGTTTACGGTTTCTCGTTTCCACTGTTGGCTGGTGCATCAGTTGTTCATCCACGGTATCCAAGACTGTTACGCGCTGTCGGGCGGTCAAGAACCGTAAATGCTCTTCGGCCTCAGGTGAATACTCAATCCGATACGGCAATTCAGTAAAGACCTTTCTTGGGAAGAGCTTTGCCTAGCCAGAGTCTAACGCCCTGTTAGGAGACTCTCCGATATCGGGGCACCTAAAGAAGAGACGTGCCAGCCAAAGACCGACGGCTGTGACGACCCGGAACATGGGATCACACTGCCTGCAGCGGTCGATCCAGACGTACAGATCAGTTTTCCACTTCTCCTCCCGGATCTGGCCGTTAGCTATCTTCGCCGAGACCTTGTTGTTGTAGTAACCAAGCGAGTCGTTGCCGTAAGGCAAGAAGCCGTTGAAAGCCTCGCGCAGGTCCAGGCAGTCAATCAGGGACTCGTCGTTTACGAACACCAGAATCTTTGGGTCGGAGAACCTGGCGAACTGCTTCGAAGCGTGGTGAATCAGGGCGCCGACTCGGTGGGGGCCGTTGTCGATGCGGGTGGCCTCTTGAATGCCCTCCTCGCACCCCTTCACCTGCCATCCGTTCTTTGGGGTTCGGGGGGTTCGTATGAGCCGCTTCACCTCTAGGACCGCGAACCGCTCCCCAACATCAAGGAGTTCATAGTCAGGGCTCTTGACGCCTTCTTGCTCAGACTCCGGGATCTTCCGCAGGTGCACTCGGGAGAGCCGGTGGAACAATTCCCGGACGTAAACCTCCTCCTTTCGCTCAGCTATTTCCGGCATGGCCATCTCCGTAGTGAATGAATCAACTCTCGTCCAGCCCGTCTTTCAAGTTGTCTAACGCCCGAAGCTCACCGCGAGCTGCCCAGTCGCGGCTTTTCACGTTCAGCAGGAACCGCAGCCGGGCGGCGATGCAGTGGAGCGCCTTGTGTACGCCCGGCATGGGCGTGAGGGTGGGGGTGGAAGTCCCCTGTAGGAGGTTCACCTTCATGAGTCGCAAGATACATGAAGATCACTACGCGTCCAAGGCAAGGGCGTCACCGTGAGGTGGGGGCTGAAGGAAGCCGGCGGCCGTACGGCGAGGCGGGGACCACGAACGCCAGAGCAGGCTCGTTTCCCTCGGAGGAGGTGGCACCACACACCGAAATCCGGTGAGCTAGGGGATGGGGTAAATGGCGCGCTTGTGCAGTAACCACTCAGGCTCTTATCCGGGGAGAGTTCCGGCGTGTCCTGAGCAGTGGCGGGCCACGGAAATTGACTGAGCGTGCGAGCAATCCACGCTGACCCCGGCGCAGCCGTCAGCCGAGGTCATACTAGCTCAGGGCTCCATCCCAAGGGCTCAGAGTGAAGGACCGAATAGGGAGGACAAGAAGGAGGGAGGACCACCTCACCGAAGCCAGACCTGACCCGGGTAGGGGCTTCGCGGTGGAGGGCCATCGACCCAGCCTGGAGTGAGACTGGTCTCACTTCACTATCCGCCCTGAACCGCCTAGTGCGGACCCGCATGCTAGGTGGTGTGGGGAGGGCGGTCAGCAATGGCTGCCCTTACCCGATTAGAGCGCAGTCGGTCAGAAAAATCGTGAGACAACATAGAATGCCAAGGCACCAATAAGTAGAAACTTGATGATCTCGATACTGGCGTGAATGTCATTAAGTCGGGTGAGTTGTTGCTGTTGTAGCAAATACAGCCTGTATCTCTGCTCACTGTCCGGACGTTCTGTGAACCAGCGAAGCTTTCGCTCTTCTGCATTGAGTTCTGCCTCGGCACGTTGATCGGCTATCTCTGCCTCAATTTCTCCGAGAGGTTTCATCCCAAGGGTCTTGCGGATT
>JACQEL010000029.1 GCA_016200595.1 Deltaproteobacteria bacterium | reverse complement strand
CCGAGCGCTATGGTGCACAAGCAAAAGGGTTTTCTGTTCTTCCGAGTGAAGCGCTAGGACAAAAAGAACCTAGTGACGTATCCACCAGTCACGGGAATCCGCAGACTTACTCCCACGGCACAGCGATTGCAATTCCTCTCTACCACTTCGGGCAAGAACACTTTTGCATGATATATTGCCCCTACCTAGAGGAGAGATTTCTGTAATACCAGCGTTAAGTTGAGAAGGCCGAAGAGTGCGGCTGAAGTAGCCCCTAAGGCGAATAAGGTGCAGGGGGATCCGTCAAACTGCATAGGCCTCAGCATCCCAGCACTTTCCGTCTAACGTGGAGATATTTCACCTCACCGACAAAGGAGGACCTATGGATGACAATGTAGCCTTCACCGAGCTGTCCGCGCTTCTCACAGGTCTCTACGACCAACTCTTGAATGACCCGGAGGATCGCGCGCACGATGTGCCGAATCTATGGATCGTCGGTTCGAGAGGATTCCCCACCAGCACCACGGCCAACCAAACCCTGACCATTGCGACGCTGCCGCTTCGGACTGCGCAGACGATGCACCGCGCGCTGTGCCGACCGTATCCCCACAAGCCAATGGAGCGGCCAGGTAGTAACTGAATTGAGTAGTTCCAGCCAACTTCTATGAGTAGTGTGATCAATGTCATGCTCTGCCCGGAGCGCTTCGCACACATACCATGGTTATTCAACCTGGTACGAAGCAGCGCGCGCCCGCCAGCATTGCTTAGACAGCACTACCAAGATTTCTACCTAAATTGAACATGGGAGAAAATAGTCATGCCGCTGACCACAGAATACACTACGTTTACTCGCGACGTGCTCGGGCGCTACATCTCCAACACCTTTGACGAAATGCTCGTCACCATTGACCCGAATGCCCGCGCCGCTGCCGGTCTGCCCGCACGCGGTGACCTGCGGCCGTTCGACTTCATTATCGTCGGCGGCGGCACGTTCGGCGCAGCCCTTGCCGAACATCTCTGGTTCCGCAGCACAAGCCGCAGCGAGCGCATCCTCGTGCTCGACGGCGGCCCTTTCCTGCTGCCGGAGCACGTGCAGAATCTGCCGGTGCTCGGTCTCAACGCGGGAGGCCCGCGCAAGGATCATCTGCCGCAGAACGAAGTCTGGGGGCTCGCCTGGAATTCAAATGACCCCGTCGGTTTTCCCGGGCTCGCCTACTGCGTCGGCGGACGCTCGGTTTTCTGGGGCGGCTGGTCTCCGCGGCTGCTGGATTCGGAACTGCCGAAGACCCTCTGGCCGAAGGCAGTGCTGGACGACCTGACGCCGAAGAATCTGCCCGACGGCCGCAAAGGCTACTTCCGCCAGTCAAGCGATCAAATCGGCGTTACCGAGACGAATGACTTCATCTTTGGCGACCTGCACCGCGCGATGCGAAAGCAGCTTCTCGATGGAATCTCCACGGTAAGTGACGCGATGGATCTCGCGACGCTGCCGGACCATCCGGCGGTCGAATATCGCGACACGCCCGCGACACCAAACGACCTGGCCAAGGTGCTCGGCATCGAATTGCCCAGTCCGCCGCCCCCCATCCAGAAACTCCGCAATGAAGCGAAACTCGAAGCGCCACTCGCCGTGCAAGGACAATCAGGCCACGCCGGTTTCTTCCCCTTTAACAAATTCAGTACCGTCCCGCTGCTTATGAAAGCGGCGCGCGAGGCGGCCAACCAATCCCGTTTCGATGACGTGAACAAGCGGCTGATGGTCGTGTCGCGCTGCCATGGTATCCGGCTGAACACCGTCAACGACGTGGGTGGCCAGCGCGTGACCGAGATCATCACCGAGCGAGGCCCGCTGCCCGTTGCGCCGGACGCGCAAGTCATCATCGCGCTCGGCACGGTCGAGAGCACGCGGCTCGCGCTGCTCTCCTTTGGCAGCGACGGAAAGATCGGCAGGAATCTCCTGGCGCACTTGCGCTCGAACGTGGACATCCGTGTGCCGCGTGCAGCGCTGACGGGGCTGCCTGCGACGGCGAAAGCGCTCGAGGCGTCGGCGCTGCTCGTCAAAGGGCAACACCAGTTCAAGAAGGCTGACGGATCCCCGGACGGCGTTGGCCACTTCCATTTTCAAATCACCGCGTCGGGGCTGAGCGCGAGCGGGACTGACTCCGAGGCGGAGCTGTTCAAGAAAATCCCCGATATCGACACGTTCGATGTACACAAGAACGCGACCGACACGCACGTCGTGATCACCATCCGCGGCATCGGTGAGATGGAGCCGAAGCAGGATAGTGATCTCGGCAACTCCGTCACACTTGATCTCGACTCGCAACAGAACGATGAATTTCAGACGCGCCGCGCGTTTGTGAATCTCCAGCCAAGCTCTCGCGACCAGGAACTGTGGAACGCGATGGACAAAGCTGCGGACGACGTCGCGCACATCTTTGGCGGCGGACTCGAATTCGAAGTCTTCACACCGCAGGGCATCAAGAAGGCGAAGCCCGCAAGCGGCGGACAGCCTCGTACGGACCTGAAGACACTGCTCTTCTACGCGCCGAAGGACGATCTCAATCCGGCCAATAAAGGCCGCCGCGACGGCCTCGGCACGACCCATCACGAAGCTGGAACGCTACGGATGGGCGATGATCCCAATAAATCGGTAACCGACACCAACTGCCGCTTTCATCATGTCACCAACGCGTATGTCGCCGGACCTGCGCTCTTTCCCACGATCGGCTCGCCGAACCCGATGCTCACGGGCATTGCGCTCGCCCGCCGGCTCGGAGACCACTTGATGCCAGAGCCGCCGCTCGCGACGCCGGAACCGGGTTTCACCTATCTGTTCGATGGAAGCGACGCGCAGTTCGCTAACTGGCAGATGGTCGGCGGCGGCAGCTTCTCGCGGTTTGGCCGAACCATGATCGCCCAACAGGACGGGAGAGGCATTGGCTTGCTCTTCTACAAGCCCCAGTCCTTCGAGAATTTCATTCTGCGCCTTGATTTCCTGCTCCCACACCCGCGCGGCAACAACAACGATAACTCAGGTGTCTTCGTCCGATTCCGCGACCCGCGCCTGCCCGATCCAGCGCCCGATCCGGTTGACCCGCCGAACAACGCCGCGTTTGTCGCGGTGCACACGGGATTTGAAATCCAGATCGACGAAGCAGCGCGCGGCGACACGCGTTTCGGCGAGCCCGATGGTTCGTTCTTCTCGAAGACCGGAGCCATTTATAAAATCAAAACGCTGGGCACGGGGCCGGGGCAGCAGAATTATCAAAACCACGCTAACCTCGCGGCGCGGCAATGGCATCGCTACGAAATCGAGGTGAACAATCAGGATTACATCGTCCGGCTCAACGGCCAGGAGGCGACCCGATTCAAGCGTGCTACCGGCGATACGGTCCGTGGGAATCCGCCGAGCGTCGATGCCAACTCGGGGTTCATCGGTGTGCAGACGCACACGGGGAATGTAGCCTTCGCGAATATCCGAATTAAGGCATAGGCACTCGGATCGGGGATGGCATTGTTAGATAGGAAAGGCGAAAACAAGACCTCACCTGTTCCATAGGTTAGACGGACATGAAACACACGGCATTTTGAGGGCTGGAGAGATAGCTGGCTCAACAAGACCAGACCCTCAGCAAACGTCCGCATCAAATCGCACGCTGTCGGCACGAATGCTGACGGCCGCCTGGAGATCTTTGCTATCGGGGACGACAATGCCCTCAACCTCTGAAGGTGGTTGCGTGGGTCAAGGAAACCACCTACGGCACGAACGCCTGGATCGATGTTCATGTCTTCGATGGCCAGGACGGATTGATTCACGCCGAGACGTTAACGCTGCCCTACACCGGCTTTGGTTCGGCATTCCGTTACGAATTCTCCGGCAAGATCTATCAAGGTTCGACCGCGACGCCGGGATCGGTGCAGCCCCGGCCTGAGGCACGCAAGGTCCAGTATCGGCTGTATTATGAAGTGAATTATCAGGTATTCACCGACGGCATCCTGCATCAGCATGAGCTACAGTGAGGATGCGGTGACGCCGTGACCTCATCCGCGCCATTATTTCTCAGGTCGTGCACCCGTAGCATGCGGATAAATCAGATCGGCCTGTCAATAGCTGTAGAAGCTAAGATTTAATCTGACACTATGACAGGCCGCCCGCCCGCCACCTTCCAGGCATTGACTTCATTGATATCGTTGCAGAGATATCGCCCCTGAACGTCCTTCGTAAACGAAGTGCTCTCCGTGGTCTTTGCCATGTGCGACTCCTTTCAGAGAAATGCCCGCGGTGCGACGCTCGCCGCCGCGTCACGGGATGTCGATCGGATCGGCATCGACCGCTCCTCCAGCCCGCGAGTAACCCTCCAGGAACGGCCGTGCGTCGGCATTGCAATCCTTGGATCACTCGTCTGTCGCGAAGTCAGTTTTGCTCAGCGTATAGTCCTGACCAAAGTTGCTGTCCCAAAACCACTCGCCGGTATCGAGGTTGTTATAGAAGACGGCAAATATGAAATCAGGCCTGCTCTCGTCGAGATTCAATTCCGGAGTCTTGAACCAGCCGTCCGGTGACAACCGTAGACCCACTCGCTTATTGGCAGAGAGGTTCTTGACGAAGATCTCTCCCTCCACCCACGAAGTGGTGACGACGAAACCACCCCCGGCTTGAGTTCCGCGGCGAGCGGTTGCCTTGTTCAGTATCACGTTGCCACCCACCGTATTGGGTCGGATCTCGTCAATGTGGTAATTCGCTTCATCGTTGTTGTCCCAAAACGTCTGACCCTCAACCGAGTAACGGATGACAAATTGAGTCATGACGAAGGTGTTGTCGCTTAAGGCGAAGACATCGTAAGCGCCAAAATTCTTCTGCCAGCGCAGCGCCTTCTCAGTCCACGTGCCATCGGACTGGGCATAATGAAGCGCGACGTCCTTTGCGAAGGCGAGGTTCTTCACTTTGGCGGTGATCTTGGTATTGTTCACGCCAGTGACGCCACCACCGGGTGAAAAGTTGTCGGATTCAACGTATTTTAACCTGACAGGCGGTTGTGTCATATCATGCTCATCGGTTGACTGTCCGCTGTTCTGCAGATGACGGCGCAATCTCGTAGGCTGGAGGAAGTACAACCAATTCCAGCGTCGAATTTCGCCGGGTTCAAGCCAGCCTTTTCTACTTCCCCGATTCTCCGATTCTCCGTTTCGTTTCGCGTCGCGTTACGCGACGCGGACCGTTCCCCACGGTTCTTCAGCCTCATTATCGAGCGCCGTCCAGTCATCGATCTTGCCATCTCAGCTTCATTATTGAGCGCCGTCCAGTCGTCGATTTTGCCATAGGCATAAGGCATGAACTCTGCCGCGTTGATGGTTGCGAGAGTCTGGCAACGGCTATAGATGTCACCTTCGGTATAGGAAGCATCCAGCAAGCGCACGATCTCGATCTCACCAAGAGGATCGTGGATAGTGTTGCCCAAAGCCAGCTTCCCGCTGCCTTTCTCCGCGAGCGTAACCTTAGTCTTGAACGTCGCCATGACCAGCACGGGGTCCCACTCCAGTCCCTGACCGTCGGACTTTGGCAGGAACTTGTAGTGGAAATTCACGAAGCCACTCTCAGTGAGGTTTTCCTTCCGTTCCATTGAGGCTGCGATACTAATGATCGGCTGACCGTAGCGCACACAACGTCCCTCGATGGTGTTCCCATTGCGCACGAGAGTCGTTGTCGCCTGTTTCTTCGGTTCGCCGAACAGTTCGCGCCCGAAGACGATCGCGGCATCCGAGGACATCGGCATCGCTAAGCAGTAGTCACCTACGTAATTTTTGTGTTTCGCCTGCACGTAGAGAGCGCCGCCTTCGAAGGCATGAACGCAGTTGCTCCGTCCCCAGCGGCCAACCATTGCGGTGACCAAAGGTTGGTCAGTCGGTTGCAACCCTGGCGGGAGGACGTGACGGATGATCTCAGGCGTAGTGAGGTACTGAATGGTCAGCATCTGGGCGCTGAAAAAATGTGGCTCTCCCAGAGTCGCCTGCAGGCGAGCAACTTCTTCGCGAGTCTTGACGAATCCCATCGAGGTGTCCTCCTTTGCGGTAGAGAGTAGGTTCTTGGAATTGTCTCTTGGATGGAAAGTGGAGTCAAGCAAACATGATTTTTTCCTTGACCAAGAGATACGATCTTCTTATGATCTGGAAACAATGAAGGGATGAATAGGTGACTGACAGAGGAGCTACGATGGGAAAGGATGCCTTAAGAAGAAAACTTGTTGCGGAGATCGGCACTCTGCCAGAGGAAGACCTTCCTAGAATACTGAGTCTGGTAGGGAGGCTGAAAACAAAGAGAAGTGAAAAACTGTTGTCTTCCACCACCCGGAAAAACCGTGATTTGGCGAAGAATCCGCTTCGTGGGCTGCTTGGTATTGCTGACGTTGAGCCCTTTGCTCATAACATCGACGAGGAGCTGTACGGGAAGCGGTCGTGACGATTTTCGTCGATACCTGGGGATGGATTACCATCTCGAACAAAAGAGAAGCGCGACACCAGGAAGTCTCCGATTTTCTCGTCAGTTTCTGGGATCGAGGAGGAATCTGCCACACCTCAGATTACGTGCTGGGAGGTAACTTAAAATTGTGTGGAAACGTGAGCCAGGCGGCGTATCCTCTTGGGTGACCTAACCCACCGGGCTATGACCCGGGTAGAGAAGGAGAGACGCCATAACGCAAAAGGCCACCACACCCGAGCTGAAGGCCAGCAGCACCTGGGAGCGGTTGGAAGAGTTCGTCCGGGAGCATGTCCAACGCTTCATCCAAGCCCTCCTCGAAGAAGAAGTCGCGGAGTTATTGGGGCGCACGAAGTCAGCGCGACGGCAGGCCGTCGATGCAGAACCTGGGTATCGCAACGGGTATGGCAAGTCCCGACGCCTCACGCTAACGAGTGGGACCATCACCATACGCCGGCCACGTGTTCGAGACTTGAACGAGCGGTTCGTGAGTCGCGCATTGCCATTGTTTAAGCGGCAGACCAAAGAGGTGGGCGAGCTCTTGCCCCAACTCTATCTCCACGGCTTAGCCCTGGGCGATTTTGAGCTCGCGTTACGTGGCCTCTTGGGCGACGGTGCGCCGTTGTCCTCCGCCTCA
Organism: Deltaproteobacteria bacterium; assembly: GCA_016200595.1. Classification (GTDB taxonomy): domain Bacteria; phylum Desulfobacterota; class Binatia; order Bin18; family Bin18; genus JACQEL01. Next base: position 3,609 of record JACQEL010000029.1, on the reverse strand, counting down.
CTGTTGCGGTTGAAAACCCAATGGCAGGCAGAATACGAGACCTGGAAACAACGCCGACTCGATGACTTAGAAGTGGTGTATATCTGGGCGGATGGGTTCTATGTCAAAGCCGGGCTGGAAGATACCAAAGCGGCACTGCTGGTAATGATTGGAGTGCTGACCGATGGCCAGAAGGTTGTCTTAGCGGTAGAAAGCGGCCAGCGAGAGTCCAAGGAGTCCTGGGGGATGATATTGCGTAATCTACGTAAGCGGGGCCTTAACCCCTGGCGGTGCACGATTGCTGATGGGCATCTGGGCTTGTGGGCTGCACTGGGTGAGCAATATCCCACCCTGGCGGAGCAGAGGTGCTGGAACCATCGCATTTCCAATGTCCTCGACGCGATGCCCAAGAAACAGCAGGCCGAGGCCCGCTCCTTGCTGTGTACGATGCCCTATGCCGAGACCCAAGCGGCCTGTGAGGCTCTACGGGCGGAGTTCACCGCCCGCTATCGGAAGTTGGCACCCAAAGCCGTGGAGCGGCTGACCGACGATTGGGAACGGCTGGTGACGTTCTACCAATTTCCCCGTGAGCACTGGCCACACCTCAGGACCTCGAACGTCGTCGAGTCGCCCTTTGCCACCGTGCGGCTCCGCACCACGGCGGCCAAACGCTTCAAGAAAGTGGAGAACGCCACGGCGCTGATCTGGAAGATCCTGCAAGTGGCCGAATCGACCTTTCGGCGGCTCAAGGGTGCTGAGCTGCTCCCGGCCGTATATGCTGGCGCGCAGTATACCGATGGAGTGCAGCGGAGCCCGAGCCAGCAGCAGAAGATTGCTGCTTGATCATTGGGAATGAGGCGTTCTTCTTGCTCCGGGAACAGGGGAAGAGTAGAGAGACTGTATGAACTGTGCCAGCTGCGGCTCCGACAGTCCCGAAGGGGCGAAGTTCTGTATCGAGTGTGCGGCGCCGTTTAAGAAACGGTGCCCCAAGTGCGCGACCGAGAATCCGCTACAAGCAAAGTTTTGCGCAGAATGCGCCTCCCCCTTAACTGGACAGACGCCAACGTCGAGACTTCCTCCCACTGCTGCGAGTCCTCGCATCTACACCCCCAAGCACTTGGCGGAGCGTATTCTGGCCGAGCAGGCGGCGCTGGAAGCGCGTGGGGCAACCGACGGGGAGCGCAAGACCATCACGGCGCTCTTTGCTGACCTCAAAGGCTCCACGGCCTTAATCGAAGGACTTGATCCGGAAGACGCTCGGGCGATTCTCGACCCCGCGTTGCAATTGATGATGGAGGCCGTCCATCACTATGAGGGCTATGTCGCTCAAGCACTGGGCGATGGCATCTTCGCCTTGTTCGGCGCGCCCCTGGCCCATGAAGACCATCCCCAGCGGGCGCTCTATGCCGCGCTGCGCATGCAAGAAGAAATGCGCCGGTATAGTGATCGGGTGCGCCTGAAGCACGGTCCCCCGCTCGCGATGCGGGTCGGGGTGAATACCGGAGAAGTGGTGGTGCGGTCCATTCGCAAAGACGACCTGCATACCGACTATGTGCCGGTGGGTCATTCCACCAATCTGGCGGCGCGCATGGAACAGATGGCCACACCCGGGTCGATTCTGGTGACGGGGTACACCTATAAGCTCACCGAGGGCTACTTCGCGTTCAAAGGGTTAGGCCCCGCGGAAATCAAAGGAGTGGATGCGCTGCTGGAGGTCTATGAGGTGCTGGGGACTGGACCACTAAGGACCAAACTGCAAGTGGCGGCCCGCCGGGGGCTGACCCGTTTTATCGGGCGGCAGAGTGAAATGGATCAGCTGCGGCGGGCGCTCGACCAAGTCAAGGCTGGCCATGGGCAAATTGTAGGCGTGATGGGCGAACCTGGGCTAGGGAAGTCGCGCCTGTTTTATGAATTCGAGCTGCTCTTCCTCAGTGGTTGCCTCGTACTGGAATCTTTCTCGGTCTCCCACGGCAAAGCCTCTCCGTATTTACCCCTCATCGAACTGCTCAAGAATTATTTTCGCATCCAACCTCAGGACGATGAACGGACCCGGCGTGAGAAGGTCGGCGGCAAAGTGCTCATGCTCGACCGCAGCCTCGAAGACATACTGCCCTATCTTTTTGCGTTGTTGGGGGTCGAAGACTCTCTTGCTAATCTCCAGCAAATAGACGCGCAGATCCGACGGCGGCGGACGTTCGAGGCCCTCAAGAAGTTATTCATGCGTGAGAGTCTCAACCAACCCCTGCTGCTCATCTTTGAAGACCTACACTGGATCGACACCGAGACGCAGGGCTTCCTCGATACGCTAAGTGAAAGCGTGGCCAGTGCCAAGATCTTGCTGCTCACGAATTATCGGCCCGAGTATCGGCACGAGTGGGGGCAGAAGACTTACTACACACAACTGCGCTTAGCACCGCTGGGCAAAGCGGAGGCGGAAGAATTCCTTGATGCTTTGTTGGGCACGACCGTAGAGGCGACCGGCCGGTCACCCCTCCACACTCTGAAGCAACTCATCTTAGAGAAGACGGAAGGGACGCCCTTCTTCATGGAAGAAGTCGTGCAGACACTGGTGGAAGAACGAGTGTTGACCGGCGAACGCGGCAACTATCGGCTGGAGACGACCCCCACCGCCCTGCAAATATCTCCTACGGTCCAAGGCGTGATAGCAGCACGGATAGACCGGTTGGGTGCCGCTGAGAAAGAGCTGCTTCAGCAATTGGCGGTCATCGGACGCGAGTTTCCCCTGAGCCTCGTGCGCGAGGTCGTCCCCCAGGCCGAAGAGGCGCTGTACCGGCTATTGTCGTCGCTGCAAAGCAAGGAGTTTCTCTACGAGCAACCTGCCTTTCCTGAGGTGGAGTACATCTTCAAGCATGCGCTGACCCAGGAAGTAGCGTACAACTCCCTATTACAGGAACGCCGCAAAGTACTCCATGAGTGCACGGCGCAGGCGCTCGAAGCGCTCCACCGCGCGAACGTAGAAGACTACTATAGCGAGCTGGCCCATCATTACAGCCGCAGTGGCAACACGCGGAAGGCAGTGGAGTATCTCGGCCTAGCTGGGCAGCAGGCTACGCAGCGATCCGCTAATGCGGAAGCGATCAACCACTTCACCACCGCCTTAGAGTTGCTTAAGATCCTGCCCGACACTCCCGAACGCACTCAGCAAGAACTCAGGCTCCAAATCGCCTTAGGTCCGGTATTGATCGCCACCAAGGGGTATGCGGCCTCTGAAGTGGAAGGAGTCTACCTCCGAGCCCGAGAACTTTGTCAACAGAGTGGTGAGACTTCTCAGCTCTTCGCTGCTCTGTGGGGACTGAGCGCGTGTTATGTCACCCAGGCTAAGTTTCAGCTGGCGCGCGAACTGGGGGGACAGTTCCTCAACTTAGCTCAGAGCCAGCAGGAACTCATCTCTTCCCTAGAAGCCTATCGACAGCTGGGGTTTACCCTCGTTTGGGCCGGAGAGTTTGCGCAAGCACGGACATGCCTGGAGCAAGGCATTGCCGTGTACCACCCCCAATATCACAAGGCGCTGGTCTCTCGGTATGGCGAGGATCCAGGGGTGTGCTGTCTCTCCTTTGTCTCTCAAGCCCTCTGGTCTCTTGGCTATCCCGATCAGGCCTCAAAGAGAAT
>JACQEL010000265.1 GCA_016200595.1 Deltaproteobacteria bacterium | reverse complement strand
CCTCTTCCAACGCGTAGATGACCAGAGATTGACATCAAGATACAAGTGCTGTCCTGCAATCTTGTTCATCGCTCCCAAGTGTCGCGCTCTGCCCGGATGAAGGTGTCTATTGCGGCAGCATTGGAAAAGCAACCCTTTCCTTTGCCGATAAAGCTGGCCAGTGGTGGCGGTTCTTCCGCTGGTTGTTCCACCATAATGATGACCTCCGCTTCTACACCAGCCGGCAGTTCAGGGTGACAAAGTTCAATCATGCCGCCTGGCTTGATCGTCACACGTTCTCTGATGGCCTGAAGCATGGTTGTTTCACCTCATTGTGCAAGACTCACGCCGCAAACATTCGTTCTTTGGTCTCTCGTAGCACATCGGCAGGTCTTCCAATAGCTCTCAGCGTTGCGAGCCCTCCGGCGCGGACTATTTCGGGTGTCTGAAAAATCTGCGGGTTCTCGAGGCTTTCTGTACCACCGCGGGCGAACTGGGCTGTCAGTGCTTTGAGCGTTGCGGTCGTGTTGACCGGGAGGCTTGCTAGCCAACTTTCGTGCTTGTACATGAACGCCTCTGCACGTTCGGCGCGCGTGCGAGGCGCAAGCCCATAACCGAGATCTGCCAGTACATCGTAGAGATCGTAGTCGTTCATGTCTTGTAGCGTGCGGACCACAAGCGGAGAACGGCCTGCGTCTGGTAATCTTCCTAACAATTCCCGGCGCTCAGGTGGAGAGATCCAACGCGAACGGAAAACATCAAGAGAGAAAAGATGATTTCCTTGGGAGCCCGGAGAAGTCGATGCGCCTCTGACGAGGTTTGAACCTGCATTACTGATGAGTCGGCGAGTCTTCTTCTCCGCTCCTGTGTTTATAGCTCGCACAATCATCAGGAAGGAGACGCCTATGAAAGCACATCGTGTACTTGCAGTTGTTGCGCTGGCTGGAGTCTTGCTCTTTACCTCAGTCCAGAGAGCGAATGCCATGGACCCTTATTATCAAGATCTCCTCTCGAATATGCTTTCTGGCCTAGTCTCGGGCACGCCTTATGGCTCCTACAGTGGCCCTTCCGGCACTCCTCCTTATGGACCTTACGGGAATCCCAGTGGCGGTTCTTACGGTGCCCCTCCCTATGGTCCATACGGTAATTCTCCTTATTACGGTCCATCTGAACTCAACCGAGGTGGGTATTATGAGCCGGAGAGAGGGTCTTCTAGCTCCTACCCATACGATCCTTATGGGGGCCGAGATAGCAGATACCGCTATCATGAACAGCTCGGCAACCTTAATGAAAAATATGATAAGGCCATGCAGCGGCTTGATCGGCAGCAGTATGAAGCCAGAGCAAAAGCCTACCGAAAGTCCTCTGGGGATCCTTCTCGGTATAGCGAAGAGATGGCCAAAATTGACCGGAAGTATGGCTATAAACGGTACAAGGTTGAACGAAATACCGGGAGAGACTATCGAAAGCTCTCTGACAGATACTGAACGTATCCGACGGCCAATCTTGCTGGATCGAATATTTTCCTGTTCTTCCTCTCAGCTCTCCTGAGTAACGGCCCATGAGAAAGAAGTGGGTCGTTATTTTTCTCTCGCCTGGCCCCCGTCAATTTCTGTCTAAAATATATAGCGAAGAAAAAGCGAAAATGATACTTTCGCAGAATGCTCGACAAAAAACCCCGGCTCAAAGGACGTGGGGCACCAGACAATCCGGCGAATCGCTTCGAATCGATTTCGTACAGTCCGGACCCAGAAGTAGGCGAGCAAGAAGACGCTCCGCACCCTGCTACACAGTTGCTGCGCGACCCCTCGCGAACCATCCTTTCTTATAATGACAGTCCTGACGTCGGTTTTACCGTCAGCCTCAACCCGTATCGAGGTTGTGAGCATGGTTGTATTTACTGCCTGAGCGGCGACACTCTCATCCTAATGGCGGATGGCTCGATGCAGAAACTCGAGGCGCTGACGGTTGGCGATAAGATCTACGGTACGGAACGTCACGGCTGGTACCGCCGATACACAAAGACCGGCGTCCTAGCGCATTGGAAGACTCAGAAGCCGGCCTTCAAGGTTACGCTGGGTGACGGGACCTTTCTCGTTACGAGTGGCGATCATCGGTTCCTCACCGAGCGAGGATGGAAATATGTAACCGGCTGCAGCACCGGGCGCGAACGACGCCTCAATTTGACGGCCGGCAACAAGCTTATGGGCTTCGGAGCCGGATGTAGAGGAGGACTCCTAGCGACTCTCCGCCTTCTGCAAACGGTCGATTCCGCCATCCTTCGCAAGCGAAGCATTGAAGGCCAAGCCGTGAAGAGCCAAGCTGACCTGCGAGTGCTTTCGGTGGCACCGCTCGGTGTTGAGCTTCCAATGTACGATATCATGACAGGAACCGGAGACTTCATCGCCAATGGCGTCGTGAGCCATAACTGTTATGCGCGTCCTACCCATGAGTGGCTGGGCTTTTCAGCCGGTCTCGACTTCGAGACTCGTATTCTCGTTAAAGAGGATTCGCCCCGTTTGCTAGACAAAGCGCTTTCGTCTCCACGCTGGCACCCTCAAGTGATTGCCCTGAGCGGCGTGACCGATCCCTATCAGCCAGTGGAACGTCAACTCCAACTCACCCGCCGCTGTTTGGAGGTGCTGGCCGCGTGGCGGAATCCCGTTGCCATTGTGACGAAGAATGCCCTGGTCACACGCGACTGCGACCTGTTAGCTGAACTGGCGCAGGTCAATGCCGTAGCGGTTTTCCTTTCGATCACAACTTTGGATGCTCAGCTTGCCCGCATCATGGAACCCCGCGCCTCTGCGCCCGTCCGGCGGCTGGCAGCGATCAACAGTCTTGCCCAGGTTGGAATTCCTGTGGGAGTAATGGTGGCACCAATCATTCCAGGACTGACCGACCACGAGATGCCAGCAATTCTCTCCGCGGCGGCTCAGGCCGGTGCACGCTTTGCGGGCCATACAATCGTGCGGCTGCCTTATGGGGTGAGCGATCTATTCACCCAGTGGCTAGAGGACCATTATCCGGAGCGCAAAAATAAGGTGCTCAATCGGATACGTGCAGTAAGACAGGGGAAGCTGAACGAGTCGCGTTGGTATATACGCATGCGTGGCCAGGGGGTGTTTGCTGAGTCTATCCATGCGCTGTTTGCTGTGGGGTGTCGGCGGGCAGGGCTTTCTTCTCCTGGGCCACAGCTCTCGACTGCCGCCTTTCGCCGTCCCACTGGAGACACGCAACTCTCTTTGTTCGCCACCTAAGCGAGAGAACAGGGGAAAAGAGGAGACTTATTCGCAGCAGTACGGATCGCTATAGCGAAAACGCTGACGGCCAAAGAGCGTGATCTCTTTCAACAACTTGCCGCTCGGTCCTCTTTCAACCCTCGTGAGGACGTCCCCGACGGGATTTGAACCCGTGTCGCCGACGTGAAAGGCCGGTGTCCTAGGCCGAGCTAGACGACGGGGACGTAAGCATTGCGGATTGGGGATTGGAGATTGCGGATTTCACAGGCTTATATTCCGCAATCCGCATTCCGCATTCTACAATCGAATGAGCCGCCCGGGACTCGAACCCGGGACCCTCTACTTAAAAGGCAGATGCTCTACCTCCTGAGCTAGCGGCTCGGCTGAGGCGAGTGAGCATATACGACCGCCTCACAAAACTCAAACCCCCTTCTCTAGACAGAGACAGAGACCCCGCACCTCCTTCTTTCTCTGTCGCTGTCTCACCTCTCTGTCTAATCTTGTCTCTGTCTTTTTTCTCGATTGATAGACTAACGGATGCTGGCGTTGACTTCGGTTGATTTCCCCTGTTAGCGTACCTCTATGACGACTGTTCGTTCACGTTTTGCCCCAAGCCCGACTGGCTATCTGCACATCGGCGGCGCGCGTACTGCACTTTTTGCCTACCTCTATGCCAAGCAGCAGCGCGGTACGTTCATCTTGCGTATCGATGATACCGACCGTCAACGCTCTACCCCGGAATATCTCGAAGAAGTCCTTGATGCTCTGCGCTGGCTCGGGCTGGACTGGGATGAAGGCCCCTATTTTCAGAGCCGCCGCTACGGACTGTATCAGGAAGCCGCAGACCGATTGCTGCGTGAAGGAAAAGCCTACCGCTGTTACTGCAGCGCAGCAGAAGTCGAGGCGAAACGTCAGGCCGCGCTCGCCGCTGGCCGTAAACCGGTTTACGACGGAACGTGCCGCGCATATCAACCGCCTCCTGGCGATACCAGACCGTTCGCCTTGCGGTTCAAAGGCCCTAAAGAGGGGGAGACAGTTGTTGAGGACCTTATTAAAGGACAAGTGGTTTTCCAGAATAGTGAACTAGACGATCTCATCATCGTACGTTCAGACGGTACGCCGATCTATAATTTTTGTTCGGTCGTCGATGATACTCTCCTCGGGATCACGCACATTGTGCGAGGGGATGATCATTTGGCTAATACTCCACGGCAAATTCTGCTGTTTCAAGCGCTCGGTGCTGAATTACCCGGTTTTGCCCATCTCCCGCTGATTTTGGGCAATGATCGTGCCCCGCTCAGCAAGCGGCATGGCGCGACTGCCGTGCGCTCTTACCGAGAGCAGGGTTATCTGCCGGATGCGCTGGTGAATTTCCTCGCTCGCTTAGGTTGGGCAGCTGGTGATCAGGAAATCTTCTCCCGCGCAGAACTGATCGAGAAGTTTCGCTTGGAGGAGGTCGGCAAGTCGGCTGGTATCTTTAACGCCGAAAAGTTGCAGTGGCTGAACTCTCACTATCTGAAGGAGCGGCTGCTCGCTCAGCTTGTACAGGAAGTGAAACCCTTCATCGTCCAGAAAGGCTATCCGCTGCCGACGGATGATGAGTGGCTGGCCCGGGCACTGGCGACCCTACAAACTCGTGCCAAGACTCTCAGCGAATTAGTGGAGCTTGCCCACTTTTATCTCAGTGACGAATTCACGCTCGAGGCCAAAGCCGCGAGTAAATTCTTGACGCCGACGATTTTCCCCCTCCTGAGGCGGTTACGTGCGCGGCTGGCAACCGTATCGGTGTGGACCGAGCAGGAAATCGAGCACGTCTTTGCGAGCGTGATGGAGGAGGAGCAACTGAAGCTCGGACAGATCGCACAACCTGTACGTGTCGCCCTCACCGGTGGCACGGCGAGCCCTGGGATCTTTGAGGTGATGGTGGTGTTGGGCAAAGAGCGGACGCTTGCGCGTCTGGACCGCGTATTACCTGTGTCTGCGGCCTCTCCGCCGCCTCCGCAATCTTGACTTCCTGACCCTGCTTGTTTATGGTTGGAAGCCACTGAGGAGTAGGCTAATTGGTAAGCCACCTGACTCTGGATCAGGCGATTGTAGGTTCGAGTCCTACCTCCTCAGCTTTTCCCCGGTCCCATCGTCTAGCGGTTAGGACACCGGCCTCTCACGTCGGTAACACGGGTTCGATTCCCGTTGGGACCATCCGGTTGGCTTTCTCCTGCGCGGATGCTTACCACAGAGAACTTACTTGCCTCCTTCTTCCATTACTCTTGTGTTATAATGCATTGTCTCACAGGTGGAAGCTGGGATGGAGGACCGATTTTGAACAACCCTTATCAGTCAGCAAAGGAGTAATGCATGGAGACGGTGAGGAGCGAGTTTGAGAAACTTATCAAGGATGACCGTGCGAGCCGTGAAAGCAAAGCCTGGCGAGGAACCCTCATCGACTATCTGGAACTGGTGAAGGAGAACCCCACTATCACTAAGCTTTCTCATAGTCGTTTCTACGATATGGTTACCAGCCAGGGTATGTACGACATCACCCAGTCTGATGACTCGCGAGTGAAACGCCTGTACAAGGATGAAGCCTTGAAGGTGTACCACTTCTTCAAGGACGAATTCTTCGGCATCGAGCGCACCAT
>JACQEL010000283.1 GCA_016200595.1 Deltaproteobacteria bacterium | reverse complement strand
GGCTGGCTATGATCCTGCAGAGCCCACGTCGGTTGATGTTCCCGTGCCGGATTACTTTGCGGAACTGCGGGCTGGAGTCAAAGGGTTGCGTATCGGGTTACTTGCTGGCCACTTTCAAAGTGAGCCTGAGCCCGTGGTTGCAACTGCTGTACAGCAAGCCGCGCAAGTTTTTGCTGAACTTGGCGCGCAGGTGGCAGAGGTAGAGCTGATTGGCGCAGTTGATGTGATCGACCGCATGAGTGAGTTGATTTTGACAGATGCCGCGGCATTCCATCAGGCGAAAATGGCGGAGCGACCGGAAGATTTTGGGCAGGACGTCATGACCCGTTTGCAACGTGGCGCGGCGGTCACCGGAGTGCAATATGCCCTGGCCCGACAGGAGCAACGTCGTTGGCAGCGCTACATGGAGCAGGTGTTTTCTGATTACGATATACTGCTGGCGCCGACCTGTGGCATGGCGGCGCCGCTGATTGAGGAGAGCGAAGGAGTCGAGACGACGCGTCGCCTCACCCGCTTTTCCTATCCGCTCAATCTGGCGCTCGTACCAGTGATCAGCATTCCCTGCGGGTTCACCCCAGAAGGGATGCCCCTCAGCGTGCAGCTGGCCGCACGGCATTGGCAAGAGGCGTTGGTGTTGCGGGCAGCGTGGGCGTATCAACAGGCGACGGACTGGCACTTGCGCAGACCAAGATTGACGTGATTCGTGTTACGTGGTTCGTTATGACGCCTCACGTGACACGCAATACGTGACACGCAACACGCAGTATATATCTGTTTTTTATTGACATTCTAAAGGAGGTTCTCTTATGGCTATTTTTCGTATGTACACTGGTAGTGATGGACATTCTCATCTGGAGGAGCAAATGCCGAGCGCACATCCTGTGCTCGCGGAGGAGCGAGCGGCTGCTCATATTCAGTTTCGAGAAATACCTGTTAGCACGGCTATGGACTGGCACAACGCGCCGCGGCGGCAGTATGTGATCGTCCTGGCTGGTCAGTTGGAGATTGGCTTCAAAGACGGCACGACGCGCCGCATGAATCCTGGCGACGCGACCCTGGCGGAGGACCTTACAGGCTCAGGGCACACCACCCGGGTCTCCAGCTCCACTCCAGCAGTCGCGGCAATTGTGCCATTGGCGTAAAGGGTGAGGCGTGGTCTCTCATTGAGCGACGCCTTACAGGCACGGTGAGACAGCATATCGTGCACCCTTGGAGGTGCACGAAGAGCGAGCGCCGATCCAAAGACCCGGCGCTGTTGGAGCGGCATATTGCGGAGTTGCGGAAAGCGGGGCTCAAATAAACGATGAATGATGAATGAAGGAGACTATCTTAGTCTTCCATTTTACGTCTTTAGTCAGCAACCAGCAATCAAGTGAAGGCGTCTATTTTCATCCGAAACGTCTATGCCGAGAAGACCCCGTGCAATTTTGCACATTCCGATCGTTCGTGAAGCGCTGCGACAAGCGTGGCAAGACTCACAGCCAGGCATCGACGGCGGACGCGAAGAGGGCGGGTTTGTGATACAGGTGTCGGCTCGCAAATTGAGCGTAGTGCGCTGGCCGAAAGGCGCCCAGAATTCCATCCTTGTCCCACCACACCCCGGTTGTACAATAGGCGGGAAGATTATTGTGGCTTCGTTTCATACGCACCCGAACACTGGAACCGACTTCTTGCAAGAACCTAGCGAGACTGACAAACGTGCTGTGCGTAACGATCCTGATTTGAAAAGTGCGGCCTACGTCGGTGAGTTCGTCATTGCGCGAGAGACAATCTACCTCATTACCCCGGATGGACAGGTGCGCGACGTGGCCGATCCTGAAGTGCTCTTTGCCCAACCATAGGAGTTTTCCCATGTCTACGACCCTCACAACTGATGTCCTGCAAGATGATCTTGCTGTCTCTCTGGCGCGTGTGCTGGCGGCTGCGAACAAACGCGCTCGCGAAGCAGGTGTGGATGTGGCGCGAAGTGTCATTACTATCAGCCAGAGCTTTGAGCCTGGGTTGCGCTGGCGTGTCAACTACGGGCCAAAAGATTACGTTGGACGGCGTGGCGGTGATTTGATTGTTGAAGTGGAGGCGAGTGACGCGAGCGTCACGCAAGTGCTTCGCGGGCAGTGATCAAGGCATACAAACCAGCGATGAGCAAACTTGCTCTTCACTTCATTTGACAACTAGTAAGAGCGTGTCACATAATTACCCCCATGAAAGAGAGCCTGCCAGAGGAGACGACAATCGAGACTCGTCGCCTCGCCGCGATCATGTTCACCGACATCGTCGGCTTTAGTCGTCAGATGGGCGCGGATGAGGCCCGCACGTTGCGGCTGTTGGCCGTGCATAATCAGCTCATTCAACAGGCGGCGACTCCTCACAACGGCGCGGTGATTAAGACCATCGGCGACGGCTTCTTGGTCGACTTCCCGTCGGTCGTCAACGCCGTGCAATGCGCCCAGCAGGTGCATGCGCAACTCCGCGCTTACAACACGGAGAAAGAAAACGCGGAGCAGATTCACGTCCGCATCGGTATTCACTTGGGCGACATCGTCCAACAAGATGGTGATGTGTTTGGCGATGGTGTCAACGTGGCCTCACGGCTGCAAGGACTCGCTCAGCCTGACACCATTTGCATCTCCCAAAAAGTGTATGAAGAGGTGGAGACGAAACTTGTGCTCGGCGCAGTTGTACCCTTGGGCAAACCCCAGCTCAAGAACATTGCCCAGCGTCAGCACGTGTATCTGCTCCTGCCCGAGCCGCCTAAAGGGCTGCGTCAACGCTTCCAGGTGCAACGCCTGAAGCTCTCGCGTCGAGTGAGCCCCGCCCACCGTCTGGTGGTGGCGGGATTGTTGCTCGTCACACTCACCATCGTAGCCGTTCGCTCTTTCTCCCCTCCGCCTTCTAGTCCCCAATCCCCAACCCCTAATCCCCAATCCCTGCCGTTGCCGGACAAACCCTCCATCGCCATCATGCCCTTCGCCAACCTGAGCAACGATCCCGAACAAGAGTATTTCAGCGACGGCATTACCGGAGACATTACTTCGAGCCTGTTCAAAATATCGAGCCTCTTTGTCATCGACCACAACTCG
>JACQEL010000282.1 GCA_016200595.1 Deltaproteobacteria bacterium | reverse complement strand
CATAAAGATCGCTTCGTAGGACTGGGGATGCTCAAGGCCAAACGCGACATAGGCCAAAGCCACCGCCTCCAGCCGGGGTCCTGGGACGCGCTGTTTTGCGGCGGCGGATTCAAGTCGGTCCGCTATGCGTCCGACTTCTTCTTCAATCAATTCCGAGAGCAAGTCGTCTTTATCGGCAAAATAGAGGTAAACCGTGCGAGGTGTGTAGCCAATCTTCGCCGCCAAACGGCGCATGGATAAGCCAGCTACACCGTCTTTGGCGAATAGTGCCCGGGCGGCGTCCAAGATGGCGGCGCGGACATTGGCCTGGTTTTGCTCACGCAGCTGGGCTTTGATTGCAGACAATCGGGTCCTCCGGTCAACAGTGAAGAGCTTCGCACGGTATTGGGCTGAAGCATGGCTTCAGCCCAACAAAGCGCCAGCACGGCTGGCGCACTCCAAAATTGCGCCTCCGGTGCACGGCAGAGCAAATTTATTCCGGACAGTATTGGGACCAGCCGCCAGTGGCACCCAAACAGGGGGTGTTATCAGCGAATCCATAGCTTGCCGGAGCGTTTCTCTAGAGCCCTACCGTAAGTGATGTTCGTAGAGCTTGCGCCAGAGGGTCGAGCGGCTGATTCCCAGTTCCGCTGCGGCCACAGCTTTGCGACCGTGATGTTTGGCCAGTGCCGCCACAATTTGTTCGCGTTCTATTTGCCGCAGCGAAGGCTCAGCGGGGAGCGGTTCACCGGCCGGAGGCTCGCTGCGCAGTTCGGGGGTGAGATCGTGGAGCGCAAGCACGGCATCTTCTCCTACGACGAACGCGTGCTCGACGACATTCCGTAGTTCCCGGATATTCCCGGGCCATGGGTAGCACAGGAGCGCCTCCATGGCCTCTCGGCTGACAGCCTCCACCCGCCGCAACCCCTGTTCATTGAACTGGTCGATGAAATGCCACACTAACCCTTCAATGTCGCCGGTCCGCTCGCGCAACGAAGGTAAAAAGAGCGGCACCACGCGGATGCGGTAGAGGAGGTCCTCACGGAAGCGGCCAGCTGCCACCTCGCGCCGGAGCGCCTTGTGGGTGGCAGAGATGAGCCGCACATCGACCCGTACCGCCTTTGTGCCACCTACCGGCACGAATGTTTGCTCTTCCAGTACGCGCAGGAGCCGTGCCTGGATCTCTAAAGGAATCTCGGCTACCTCGTCGAGAAAAAGAGTACCCTTATCAGCCAGCTTGAACACCCCCTGGTGGTCACTAACGGCACCAGTGAAAGCCCCGCGTGCGTGCCCAAAGAGTTCGGACTCCAGTAACGTTGGAGAGAGGGTCGCGCAGTTTATGTCTTGAAATGGGTGCTGGTTCCGAGGGCTGAGGGTGTGGATAGCCCGCGCGACTAACTCTTTCCCACAGCCAGTTTCGCCACGCACCAGGACCGTACAGTCCGTTCGCGCCACCCGTTCAATGAGCCGAAACAACGGTTGCATCTCCGGGGCGCACGTATAGATGCCATGAAAATTATAAAGCCCTAGATTGGCTGGGCGTTTTACTACGTCGCGACGCATAAAACACATTTCAGCACAACACCGGACTACAAACCAGCTCGCCCGACGACAACTGGGAGAATCTTCTGGTATGGAGCGGTTGGATCGTCGGTGGCATCAGAAATGCTCCTCTCCCATGATAAACGCCGCCTAAGCCACGGAGAGAGTTATGAAGATTCAGCCCTTCTTTGATAAACGGACTTCTACCCTTACCTACGTGGTCCATGATGAGGCGAGCAAAGTGGGAGTGGTCATCGACTCGGTCATGGATTTCGACGCGAAGAATGGCCGGACCTGGTACGAGTCCTGTGAAGCGGTTACCCAGTACATAGACACGCAGAGACTGACGATTCCCTACGTACTCGATACCCACGCCCACGCGGATCACCTGAGTGGGATGGCGTATATCAAAGCGCGCTACGGTGCACGGACGGTCATCGGGCAGTTCATCACGACAGTCCAGGCACGGTTCCGTGATCTCTATAACCTTGGTCCCGACTTTCCTGTTGATGGCCGCCAATTCGATGTCCTTCTGAATGACGGCGATGAACTGCAGGTTGGGCCGCTGACCGTCCAGGCGATCCACACGCCCGGACACACGCCCGCCTGTCTTACCTACCAGATCAGCGATGCACTCTTCGTAGGAGACACCATCTTCATGCCGGACTTCGGGACGGCACGGTGTGATTTCCCGGGAGGATCGGCTGAGATTCTGTATGAGTCGATCCAGAAACTCTACGCGCTGCCGGAGGCCACGCGGATCTTTACCTGTCACGATTATCAACCCGGTGGACGGGCGTTGCGCTATGAGAGCACGGTTGGTGAGGAGCGGACGACCAATATCCAGCTCAATATACGTACCAGTAAAGAAGAATTCGTCACACGGCGCAGGGCGCGAGACGCGACGCTGGAGATGCCTGCCCTGATCCTCCCGTCGTTGCAGGTCAACATCCGGGCAGGGTGCTTGCCGGAGCCAGAAAGTAATGGGGTATCGTATCTGAAGCTGCCGTTGAATGTACTATAGAAGGAAACCTCCCCGCGAGACCGTTGTTGCCAAAACCACGTCCCGTGTATCAGACCTGCTCTGACCAAGAAGGCCCATCTCCGCAGGAGTGAGAACTGTACACCCCACAACTGTGACAGAGTAGAGAGGTCGTTTGTTCTCAAAGATGAGAAAAACACGCAGCTAGGTTTCGCGGAAATGAAAATAGCGGAGCATGATGCTCCGGATTCTCCGCTGGCTTCGCCTGCACTCCGCCTTGTCCCACCGGAGGAAGAGGTCTCGCCGCATTTTGCCAGAGCAGGATGAGGACTAGGGGGCGGAGCAAATCCTCTCGGCCAGCCCCTTGGCCAAGCAAGCAAAAAACGCTTTATAACGTTGCAACATAACAGCAACGTTATAGGCTTAAAAAGAAAACGCTACGTCGTATGGCGCGGAAAGTTGTGGATTTTTCGCGGTTGGGCAGGAGGCTAAGTTTGGCATGCAGAATGCTCTATCT
>JACQEL010000281.1 GCA_016200595.1 Deltaproteobacteria bacterium | reverse complement strand
GAGACCCCGCAGCTCTTCTCGGTGCTCTTCGGCTTATGGCTGGTGTATTTACAGCGGGCGGACTTACAGGCCGCGCGTGCGCTGGCAGAGCAGCTGCTGCGTTTGGCCCAGAACGGACAGGACTCCTCGCTGCTCCTCCTGGCCCATTTCACGGTGGGGGATGTCTTGAACTGGCTCGGGGAGTTGCTCCCTGCCCGCAAGCACCTAGAGCAAGGCATTGCCCTCTATAATCGCCACTCCCACCGTTCCCTAGCCTTTCTCTATGGAATTGATCCCGGGGTGTATTGCCTGTCCCAGGTGGTCTGGGACCTCTGGCCTCTTGGCTACCCAGATCAAGCGCTGAAGAGTGGCCAGGAGGCCATCTCCCTGGCCCAGGAACTCTCCCATCCCCATAGCCTCGTATTTGCCTTGAACTTTACTGCTATTGCGCATCTCCTGCGTGGGGAAGTACGCGCGGCCCAAGAGCGGGCCGAGGCCGTGATTGCGCTCGCTACCGAACAGGGATTTCCGTTTTGGGTAGCATTTGGGACCAGCCTGCGGGGCTGGGCGCTAGCCGCGCAGGGGCAGGTTGAGGAGGGAATCGCGCAGCTCCAACAAGGACTAGCCGCCTTGCGGGCCACAGGGTCGGAGTTGTTGCGGCCATGGTTACTTGCTCCACTGGCAGAGGCATATGGGAAAAAGGGGCAACCCGAGGAAGGGCTGAGAGTGGTGGCTGAAGCGCTACTCGCCGTACGCAAAAGCCAAGTGTGTCTCTATGAAGCGGAACTCTTGCGGCTCAAGGGGGAGCTAACGCTGCAACGACAGTCCGGCGTCCGAAGTCCCCAGCCCCCAACACCCAGCACCCAGGCGGAGGCCGAAGCATGGTTCTTGAAGGCTATTGAGGTTGCTCGACACCAGCAGGCCAAGTCCCTGGAACTGCGGGCGGCGATGAGTCTGAGCCGGCTGTGGCAGCAGCAAGGCAAACGGAAAGAAGCTCACCAGATGTTAGTCGAGATCTACGACTGGTTCACCGAGGGGTTTGATACCAAGGACTTGCAAGAGACCAAGGCGCTGTTGGAGGAACTGGAGAAAGCCGATGCCGACCTTTGATGAGCTGCTGGAGCAAGTGTTGACGCTGCTCCAACGCGACGGCCGGGTCGCGTATCGCGTCTTGAAGCGCCGCTTTGCCCTGAGCGATGACGACCTGGAGGACCTCAAAGCGGACCTCATCGATGCCAAACGAGTCGCTGTCGATGAAGCGGGCAAAGTACTGGTGTGGGTCGGGGAAGGGGCAAAAGAGGAAACGGGGAATCGGCGAATCGGCGAATCGGCGAAAAGACCAGAAAGACTATCATCCCCACAGACACTAGACGCGCGACCCCAGACCCTAGACTTTCCTCGGCCGGAGGCCGAACGCCGCCAGTTGACGGTGATGTTCTGTGATCTGGTGGACTCGACAGCATTGTCCGAGCAACTTGATCCCGAAGAGTGGCGTACGCTCGTCAAGGAGTACCAAGGCGGTTGTGCGGAGATCATCCGTCGCTTCGACGGGCATATCGCCCAATATCTGGGCGCTGGATTATTGGCCTACTTCGGCTACCCAGTTGCGCACGAGGACGATGCCCAGCGGGCAGCACACGCGGGATTGGAAATCACTACAACATTTCGGCACCGTCTCTCTGCTGGGCACGCGGTTCCCTCTCCCCGTGGAGCCTTGATTAATCAAGGCTCCACAGAGGGACAGGGTGAGGAGGCCAAGGTCAGTGGCATAGCCACGCTTACCCCCCATCCTGACTCCTGCGCCTCCGCTCAGGACAGGCTTCCCCCGCAAGGGGGGAAGGAAAACACACGCGAAGCGCAACCTCTCCAGGTTCGCATCGGCATTCACACTGGTCTCGTGGTCGTCGGTGAGATTGGCGAAGGCAACAGGCGTGAGCAATTAGCCCTGGGGGATACTCCCAATATCGCCGCGCGTCTGCAAGGACTGGCTCAACCCAACACGGTGGTCATCAGCGCGGCTACCCATCGACTCATCGCGGGCCTGCTCGACTGTCAGGATCTCGGCTCGCACTCACTGAAAGGAGTTTCGACGCCGCTTCAGATCTACCAAGTCGTAGGCGAAAGCGGTGCACGCAGCCGCTTGGATGTTGCCCTCACCACTGGTCTGACTCCCCTCGTAGGCCGAGAGGAAGAAGTCGGCCTCTTGTTCAAGCGGTGGGAGCAAGCGAAAGCGGGCGATGGGCAAGTAGTGATGCTTAATGGCGAAGCCGGCATTGGCAAGTCGCGTCTGGTGCAAGTCCTCAAAGAACATCTCACGCCTGAAGTCCATGCCCAAGTCGAATGTCGCTGTTCGCCGTACTACCAGAACAGTGCGCTCTATCCGGTGATTGATCATCTGCAGCGGTTGCTGGAGTTTCAACGAGAAGATTCGGCTGAAGAAAAACTGCGGAAGTTAGAAGTAGGGGCACGGCTTCGGCCTGGCTCTTCCACTTGCCATGTGCCCCTACAACCGGAGGCCATCCCTCTCTTGGCGTCCTTGCTCTCCATTCCCCTGCCTCCCCACTACCCTCCCCTTACCGGGACCCCACAGCGGCAGAAACAGAAGACATTAGAGGCCTTGCTCGTGTGGCTGCTGAAGGAGGCGGAACGACAGCCAGTGCTGAAAGGGGAATTGTCACTGCAGTCCGGAGTCCGGGGTCAAGCCACGTCCGGCGTCCGAAGTCCGATGGCCGATGGCCCTAACCCCCAGCACCCAACACCTAGCACCCAAGAGGAGGCCGAAGCGTGTTTTCACCAGGCCATCGACATTGCCCGCCAGCAGCAAGCAAAGTCCTTGGAATTGCGAGCGGTGTTGAGTTTGGCTCGGCTGTGGCAGCAACAGGGGAAGACGGACAAAGCCCGGCAGATGCTGGCAGAGATTTACCATTGGTTTACTGAAGGATTTGATACCAAGGACTTGCAAGAGGCGAAAGCGCTACTTGAAGAATTAGCATGACGTTCATAAGGTCAGAACAAGAGGACTGGCTATGGAAATTCACCATTACCGATTTCACCGGATCACGCTTGACCCGGAGAAATGTTTCGGCAAGCCTTGTATCCGAGGCTTGCGGTTGCCTGTCGCGTCGATTCTGAGCTACCTCAGCTCTAGAATGACAGTCGAGGAGCTTCTGGACGAATGGCCTGAATTAGAACAGGAAGACATTTATGAAGCG